>JBMOFB010000209.1:0-1505 GCA_049314475.1 Sediminibacterium sp. | reverse complement strand
GGATACAAGCTAATCGCCAAGGCCATTTCGCCGCTATCCACTCTCGCTACTAGCGCTTCCATACCACGAATCCCACCCACAAAATCTATTCTTTTATCAACTCGTTGGTCTTTGATGCCCAATAATTTGTCTAAAATTTGATTGGATAAAATAGTGACATCTAAAACACCAATAGGATCTGCATCATTGTAGGTACCTGGTTTTGCAGTCAGTGCATACCATTGATGTTGCATGTACAATCCAAAGCGATGTAAAGCGTCTGGTTTAAATGCGGCGTCCATTGTTTGAACATCAAAATCTTGCGCCAATGCAGTTAAAAATGCGGCCGGTTCATGTCCATTCAAATCCTTTACCACTCTATTGTAATCCATGATTGCCAATTGGTTAGATGGAAACAATGTCGTTAAGAAATAATCTGCACTTGTATTTTGTTTGCCAATCGCTGTTCTCACTTTTGCGGCAGAGGCTGCTCTGTGATGCCCGTCTGCGATATAAGTGCAAGGCACTTCTGTTTCAAATAATTGCGTAATCTGTGCAATGGTATCAGTATCACTCACTGCCCATAGGGTATGCTGGATGTCATCGTCTGCAGTAAAATCATAGACTGCATTTTTGGTCGTCTTCCATTTTTCTATCAAGGCATCAATAGCATCCTGATTGCGATAAGCTAAAAAAACGTTGCCTGTTTGTGCACCTGTTGTTTTGATATGATTGATTCTATCCTGCTCTTTTTCGGGACGTGTAAACTCATGCTTTTTGATAATTCCATTTTCATAATCATCTACACTACTTACACATACCAATCCGGTTTGTGCACGGCCTTCCATGATTAATTGATAGATATAATAACATGGTTTGGATTCTTTAAACAACACATCTCTTTGCATGAATGCATTTAAATTATCCAATGCAATATCATACACTTGTTGACTGTGGATGTCGACCGTTTCTGGTAAATCAATTTCACTCTTGGTAATATGTAAAAATGAATAGGCGTTTCCAACCGATTCTGCTTTTGCTTCTGCACTATTTAAAACATCGTAAGGTTTACTCGCAACTTGCTTCGCTAATTGAGGCTGAGGACGCAGTGCTTCAAAGGGACTTATTTTTGCCATGGGGGCAAATATCGTTCATTTTGTCGAATAAAATCGACTTGATAACGATTGATTCGTTAAAAAAAATTTATTTTTTGAGATGATAAAATCCTTAAACAAAAGCCTTTATTAACTCGCAAAATGCAGCCACACTTGACATAGGCATGGCATTATACATACTAACTCTGATACCGCCAACAGTTCTATAACCTTTCACACCAATCATCCCATTTTCTTTACACAAAGTTAAAAAAGCAGCTTCTTTTGTTTGATCTTTTAAAAAGAAAACTGCATTCATGATACTTCTATCTTCCTTTGCAATTGGACAATAAAAATATTCCGACGCGTCAATAGTATCGTATAATAATTTTGCTTTCGCAGTATTTCTTTTTTCCATCTCTACTAATCCAC
>JBMOFB010000208.1:0-1528 GCA_049314475.1 Sediminibacterium sp. | reverse complement strand
AAGATGCATTGAATAGTTTTGCAGATGGAGATGAATTACGCATGATGCATATTGGCTTAAAGCGCTTCACAAAAGTAGATCCATTCAATACCAAGGAAGCAAGAAGAACCATTTGTGCGCAATTAGTTGCTGACGATGGATATAAGTTGTAAGTAAGTAATGGTTATTGATCTTGAATTGTATGAACAACAAAAAAAAGAAACAAACTATGGTATTAAACCATAGTTGTTTCTTTAATGCTTAAAAACCGAATTCCAACTACTATTTTGATTTGATATTCAAATTTGCCTTATCCATTTTGCTTTGTAAATAAGGAATACCAAACATATGGGTCCATCCAAAAATCCTTAAACCATTCGTAATTTTCCAGATCGCTTCTCTTCTGAAACTTTCTTTATCATCAGGTAAGTGACTTACTTTCTCTAAAGCGTCAGATAAATCTTTTTGATTTTTATACTCATTAAAATTAAGTGGCAACTTATCTGTAATCAAATTTTGTGCACGCTTAATACCTTCCTTTATAAAAGATGGATCTTTAGTAAACTCATAGCCAATTGACAAGCCATGTAATGTTGCCAATAAAGATTCCATTTGATGATTGATAGAAGGATTGTCTCTTTGCCATTTTGCATGGGTAATTAATGCCTTTTTAATTTTATCATCCCCAGTCATCTGATAAAACTTATACAAGCCATGTGAAACGTAGATTTGAGAATAGCCATATCTATCAATGACTAAACTTCCACCTTGGTCAGATGATTTTTGAAGGTCTAACATTATTTTTACACGATCATTCAATTCAGTGAAATACTTTTCTTTCTTATTTACATCATAGATTTCAGATAAATTCCAAACAGATAAATACAATCTTCTACCACGTAAATCATGATCTCCCCAAATTCTTCTTAAATATAAATCACCAGTTTGTTCTGCTACATCAAGCGCTCTATGGTTACCAGTTAATAAATAAGAAGCAATCCAGCCCTGTACCCAAACGTGGGCAGATAACAAAGAAGTAAAATGTTGATTGGCGTGTCTTCTTCCCATTCCTAGATATGGACTTGCACCAATGCTACCTTTTTCTTTATTGTCAAAAAAGTCAATTGAGTTATTGGTATCTCCAAGGTATCTTTTTGGTTCTGGCCAGTGGATATTATCTACATCCATAGCATGCGCAGAATTTGATTGAGCAGTAAGGTAATAATCTCTATTACCTGTTCTCATAAATTCCATCCACCACATAAAATCATTCGCTGGTTCATTATTGGTCCAGGTGTTCCACTTATTCTTAATGTAATAAGTTTGGAAATCCCCGTAGTTTAACATCCCATACCAAGGCTCCCATTTTTGGTTGAATTTCATCCATTCAAACTTATAATCTAAAGAACGTTCTAATTCAGGATTTCTTTCTGAACGAACTGAAAAATCTCCGTATACATTACTTTTTGAATACCACTCAGCATTTGCATGCGTCACTGGCGGATCTAAAAAATAATTCAATTGTTTAAGAATTTCAGTATGTGGTGTT
>JBMOFB010000207.1:0-1536 GCA_049314475.1 Sediminibacterium sp. | reverse complement strand
GATTTTCTTGAAATCCATTTTATCCATTTTAGTAGTTGCAAACTTAACTGAAACTAAGCAAAAAGGGAAATTTGAGCCATTTTTAAGCTTATTTTAAGATTTAAAGCTTTCACTCGACTATTCTTAGGTAGGGTTTTTTATCTTTGTGGCCCATGAGTCAACATCGATCTGTCGCATTCCACACATTAGGCTGTAAACTTAACTTTTCAGAAACTTCTACCATGTCTAGGCAATTAGAGTTGGAAGGCTTCGAAAAAAAGCAGTTTACCGAGCAAGCAGACGTTTATGTAATCAATACCTGTTCGGTGACTGAGAATGCAGATAAGGAATGTCGACAACTCGTTAGAAGGGTTCAACGATTGGCGCCAGAAAGTTTTATTGTCATTACAGGCTGTTATGCCCAATTGAAACCACAAGAAATTGCCACCATACCTGGAGTGGACTTAGTGCTTGGGGCAGCAGAAAAATTTAACTTAGTTCAGCACCTTGCTAATCTGACAAAAGGCGACGCAACCAAAATTTGCAGTTGTGATATTGATACATTAACCGGATTCCATAGCTCCTTTTCTGTGAATGATAGAACCAGGACTTTTTTAAAAGTACAGGACGGATGTGATTATAGTTGTTCATTTTGTACCATCCCTATGGCAAGAGGTAAAAGTAGAAGTGATACAGTGGCAGGGGTGGTGCAACAAGCAAAAGGCTTAGCTGAAAAAGGGGTAAAAGAAATTGTATTAACAGGAATCAATCTTGGAGATTTTGGAAAAGGTGGCGATGGTGGGAAACATCATCAAGAAAGTTTTTTTGCGCTCATCAAAGCACTGGATAATGAAACAGCCATTGAACGTTATCGCATCTCCTCTATAGAACCCAATTTATTAACCGACGAAATCATTGAATGGGTTGCGCAGAGCAAAAAATTTATGCCGCATTTTCATATCCCATTGCAAAGTGGATCAGATGCCGTGTTGAAATTGATGCAACGTAGGTATAACAGCCAATTTTATAGAGAACGAATTGAATTAGTTAAGCAATTAATACCTCATGCAGCTATTGGGGTGGATGTGATTGTTGGATCGCCTGGAGAAACAGATGCTTATTTTCAAGAGAGCTTTGCATTCGTACATAGCTTAGATGTTTCTTATTTACATGTGTTCACCTATTCTGAGCGAGCTGCTACAAAGGCATTAGATATTAAACCCATTGTGCCCATTGTAGTGCGTAACGAACGTAATAAAATATTACGCAATCTGTCCTATCAAAAATTACAATATTTCACCGAAGCACATAGAGGCCAAAACAGAAAAGTCTTGTTTGAATCTGTTAAAAAAACAGCAGACGGATCGATGGAAATGTTAGAAGGATATTCTGATAATTATATTAGGGTGACTATACCCTATAAAGCCGAGTTCAGTAATCAAATAGTGGACTGGACCATCTAGTTAATTTAATCCATTTAGTTTAGATAATTAATTGTACTAAAGGAATTCAATTATAAGATCGAAACTTCCTCTAGTTTGAATTCAATTATAAGAT
>JBMOFB010000206.1:0-1538 GCA_049314475.1 Sediminibacterium sp. | reverse complement strand
AAGGTGGTTAAAAACATTTTGTAGTGAACCTGGTTTTTGATAACCCTCTACATTGTAAAAATCGATATCATAGTAGTTGTCATTCCAAACAGATAATCGCTCTGCTGTCACCGAAAATTGCAAAGGTGCATTGGCTAATTTTTTAGACCAGCCAAAAATTAAATTCAATGGTAGTTCTTCCTTTACTTGAAAATATTTTAACTGCGTCCCTGCATTTTGTAATAAAATACTCCATTGTGACAATCCATTTGGTGTAAGATAACGCACCCCAACATCCATGGCAACGCCATTGGATCTGAAAGGACCATAGTTAGATTGTATGAATTTTATTTGTGTGCCAAAATGAAAATATTCCTGATATGTTTTTGCAATACCCACTTGAATCGAATATTCATTTGGATTGATAGATCCATATTCATTGCCCATGATATCCGTTTGTGCAATACTTCCATAATCCATATAGTGAACCCCCCATCCTACCACCCAATCTGATTTTAATTGATTGGCCCCGTTTAAGTCATATTGCTGAATACCCGCAAAATAAGGCTTCACACTTACTTGTAATTCCCCATCTAAATTGGTTGATAATAAAGCAGGCTGTGTCATTGCTAAACCTAGGTCATTCCCAATAGAACTAATATTAAGCCCTCCTAAACTTGTTGCTTTAGCAGAGTATGGCAATTTTAAGAATTGATACACTGCATTGCCTGCTGTGGTTTGTGCAAAAATAGGATTGCCCCCAATAAACCATCCGCTATTAAAATAGCAGGCAAATAAAAACCCTAGCCTGAAAATGATTTGAATAAAACGCATTGAACAAAGCTAGGGTTTGGAATTTAAAAATCAATTAAACAAGCGCTAAATCTAACACCTGCTGCATATTTTTCACATAATAAAACTTCACACCTTTTATAAAAGCTTGCTCAATTTCATTTACATCTTTTTCATTTTGCCAACAAAGAATGATTTCTTTCATACCAGCTCTTTTTGCTGCTAAGATTTTTTCTTTGATACCGCCAACTGGCAAAACCTGTCCTCTAAGTGTAATCTCACCAGTCATAGCCAAGAATGGCTTTACCTTTCTTCCGGTATAAGCAGAACTTAGAGCAGTTAAAATGGTGATGCCAGCACTAGGACCATCCTTAGGTACTGCACCTTCTGGCACATGCATATGAACAGACTTTGTGGTAAAGAGCACTGGATCAACGCCAATCTTTTTAGCATTGGCTTGTAAATAGGTCATTGCTGTGGTTGCACTTTCTTTCATCACATTACCCAAGTTTCCTGTTAATTTTAATTCACCTTTTCCCTCTGAAAGTAAAGTTTCAATAAATAAGATATCCCCACCTACATAGGTCCATGCTAAACCAACAGCTACACCTGGCATATTCACTGTTTTATAAAGCTCATTGCTATACCTAGGTTGGCCTAAAATTTTAAGCAAGTCTAATTTACTTACAGTAGGTTTAATCTTTATTTTATTCGCAATTTGTTTTGCTTGATAGCGCATGATCGAAGCCAATTGACGATCCAATTCA
>JBMOFB010000205.1:0-1558 GCA_049314475.1 Sediminibacterium sp. | reverse complement strand
TTCCTCGGTTGGCTGCTGATAATTGGTTAATTCGTTAAATAAATGCATTGATAAATATTTTTATTTTTTCTAAATCTTTCATCCCTGGTGCCAATTCAAATTGACTATTGATATCTAAAGCAAGTAATGACTTCCCTGCTTTTGTTTTTTCCATTACCTGCACTCCTTGAATATCATTTGGGCCAATCCCCCCACTCAGAAAGAAGGGCTTGGGAATGGTTGATCCTTTGATTAATTCCCAATTAAAATGCTGTCCAGTTCCACCATACAATGCGCTATCCGTGTCAAATAAGAAATAATCTACCACCGCTTCATAAGCTTCAAAATTTGGAACAGCTGCGCCCACTCTAAATACTTTAATTGTTTCCACTTTTTGACGTAATGCTGCACAATATTCGGGTGTTTCATCCCCATGTAATTGTACTAAATCCAAATCAGCAGCTTTTATTATTTCAAGTAATTGCTCTATTGGTTCATTCACAAACACACCTACCTTTTTAACCCCTATTGGTTTGAAATTTGCTAAATCAACTAAGCTTAATTTGTCTAACACATAGCGCTTTGAGCTTGGATAAAATATAAAACCAATATAGTGCACCCCCATTGCTTGCAATGCAGTTGCTTGTTCTATACTTGTTATGCCACATACTTTAAACTGCATCGTTTTCTGTTTTTATGGATGTAACAAATGCTTCAAAAGCTGCAGCAGGATTTGCTTGCTTCATAAAATATTCTCCCATTAAGAATCCATCAAAGCCTTCTTTTTTTAACAATTTAAATGTCTCCACACTATATATACCACTTTCAGCAATACTTAAGATGCCTTTTGGCAATTGGTGTTTCAATGCTAAACTATGTTCAATATTGACTTCAAAAGATTTTAAACTTCTATTATTAATCCCTACAAAATCCACGGCATCCGAAATATGTCCAAGTTCTGTTGCATCATGAATTTCTAACAATACTTCCAATCCAAGGCTTTTTGCAAACTTGGCCAAGGCATTTGTAGAAGATGGATTTAAACAAGCTGCAATTAATAAGATCACCGAAGCGCCGAAGGCTTTTGCTTCTATCAATTGAAACTCATCTATAATAAATTCTTTTCTTAAAACTGGTATGGGATTTTTTACTGCTACAATCAGATCATCTATAGTTCCACCAAAAAATGCACTGTCTGTTAATACCGAAATACCTGCTGCTCCAAATTGCGTGTAAGCATTTGATACATCCGCCACCGATGCAGTATCATTGATCACGCCTTTGGATGGTGACTGTCGTTTAAATTCTGCAATGATGCCCGTTAAAGCTGGATTCATTAAATTCGATTTTAATGAACGGCTTTGACTCGTAAACAAAGGCATGGCTTCTAATTGCGCCACGCTTAGTTGCCCTTTCCTTTCGGCTACTTCGATTTTTTTATGATCGACAATTTTAGCTAGGATATTGGTAGACATTATTGTAAACGAATTAATTGATTTAAACAATTGTTGGCTGCACCAGACTCCAAACTTTTTACTGCTGCCTGAAAAGCTGCTTCATAGTTTTCATATTGTCCAGT
>JBMOFB010000204.1:0-1587 GCA_049314475.1 Sediminibacterium sp. | reverse complement strand
GAGGACACGAAGCTGCAGGCGCGGCTGGTGCAGCACATACTGATTCAGCGGCGCATAGCACAGATTCTTCTGCAAAGCACTAATTGATTTTTTAAAATATTCAAAACCACTCCAACTATTTGGGGTGGTTTTTTGTTGTAACTTTACATCCTAATAACTCCATCAACAGCATGTCTAAAAAGTCTATTTACGGTTTAATAATCGCCCTGGTCATACCTATTGGATGTTATTTATGGCTTAAGTCTGCGAGTGACACTGCGGTGACTATGCCAAGACATTATTTATTAGATACTGTGGTAAGCCGAGTAGAAAAAGGAAAGACCATTGATGATAGTATTTGGCATACCACAAAAGATATTCGCTTGGTGAATCAATTAGGTGATTCAGTGAATCTATACCAACAATCTGGTAAGATCATTATTGCAGATTTCTTTTTTACAAGCTGTGGAAGCATCTGTCCTAAGCTGACGACGAATATGGCAAAACTCCAACAGTCATTTACAAGAGGAGGTAATAGTCGTAAAAAAGTATTGGACACCAATTTCATACAATTTATTTCTTTTTCTGTAGACCCTGATCGTGACTCTGTTCCAGTGATTAGAGAATACGCCAATAAAATGGGTGTATCTGCTGACAACTGGTGGTTGCTTACTGGGAATAGAGATTCTATTTACAAGTTTGCATTTGAGGAAATGAAGGTTGACCAATTTAGTACAGAGCCAGTCTCTCCAGACTTTGTGCATACTAGCCGCTTTGTATTGATAGATAAAAAAATGCAAGTGCGTGGCTATTACAATGGGCTTGATTCTGCAGCGATGTTAAAGCTAGCTAAAGATGTCGGCTACTTGATGTTAGAAAAAGACAAAACTAAAAAGAGTAAAGTATTCCAAGATATTGTAGACTTAAGTTGGTTGTGGTTGGTGATTGCTTTAATGGTATCTAGTTTTGTTTTCTATTTCACAAAGACAAGATTAAAAAATTAAATATTTATTTTATGAATTGGAATGAATTTAAAACCAAGTACAAACAAGAAATTAGAGTTGGACTTATTGTATTGATTGCAACTATGGCATTTCGTATCCTGAAGGATATTTTAAATAATAAATAATAACTGTATGTTAGATCCTGTATTAAAGAAGAACGACAAATTGGCCTATACTTTAATTGGCGTTTTTTCTGTGGTGGTATTTGTGGTGGTGACTTTTCTAAGCAAATTCACTTTGGAAGTTGAACTACCTTTTGACAAACATATTTTTGCATTGATTAACGCGGTCATTAATTCAGCAGTGGCTATTTTATTAATTGCGGGATTGATTGCGGTAAAGCAAAAAAATTACACCGTACACAAGTCCATCATGCTAACAGCGATGGTGCTTTCTTTGCTGTTTTTAGTTACTTATATCGCGCACCATTTATTAGCAGGAGAAGCTAAATTTGGTGATGCTAATTTTGATGGCGTGGTAGATGATGCAGAAAAAGCTTTACTAGGCAATACCCGTCCTTTTTATTTGATTTTATTAGGTACGCATATCGTACTTGCTGCAACTAGCTTACCATTTATATTGTGGACTGCATACAGGGCTTTAA
>JBMOFB010000203.1:0-1638 GCA_049314475.1 Sediminibacterium sp. | reverse complement strand
CCGCGACCTCCGCCGTGACAGGGCGGCATTCTAACCAACTGAACTACCGATCCAAGAACTCCGTATCTAGTTTCCTATTTCCGGGTTGCAAAGATAAGGGTAAAGAAGTTTTTTAAACAAATCTTTTATTAAAAAAGGTTGTATTATTTTTACATCCCAAACTAAGCTTATGCCAGTATATCCAAATAGACAGTTTTTAGAATTTGAGCAGCCAATTAAGGACTTATATGAGCAAATAGATACGACCAAGAAATTGGCCGAAAAGAACCCTAAAATAGATTTATCAGCAACCATTGCACAAATAGAACAATCTATTGTAGATAAGCGTAAAGCAATCACAGAAACCTTGTCACCATGGCAACGTGTGCAATTGAGCCGTCATCCAGACAGACCTTATACTTTAAAATACATTCAATTAATGTGCGACAAATTCATCGAATTACATGGCGACCGAAATGTAAAAGATGATAAAGCGATGGTGGGTGGATTTACAGAATTCAATGGCCAAACTGTGATGATGATTGGTCAACAAAAAGGCAGCAACACCAAAGCAAGACAAATGCGTAATTTTGGTATGGCGAACCCAGAAGGGTATAGAAAAGCCCTTAGATTGATGAAACTGGCCGAAAAATTCAATAAACCAGTGGTTTGTTTGATTGATACACCAGGGGCATTTCCAGGGCTAGAAGCCGAGGAGAGAGGCCAAGGTGAGGCCATTGCCCGCAATATCTATGAAATGATTCGTTTGCAAGTACCTATTGTTATTGTCATCATTGGCGAAGGGGCGAGTGGTGGTGCATTAGGCATTGGGGTGGGAGACAAGACTTTGATGATGGAAAACACTTGGTATACGGTGATTTCTCCAGAAAGTTGCAGCTCTATACTTTGGAGAAGTTGGGATAAAAAAGAATTAGCCGCAGAGCAATTAAAATTGACTGCAAATGATATGAAAGGCTTTGGCTTGGTAGATGAGATTGTGCAGGAGCCATTAGGTGGCGCGCATTGGGATTATGAAGCAGCAGCCGAGATGCTTAAAAAACAAATTATTAAAGCCTTGGATGAGGTTAAAGATATTGACCCTGCTACTAGGGTCGAAAATAGAATCGAAAAATATAGCAAGATGGGGTTCTGGGAAGAAGCTTAATTGCGCTTAATATTTAATGCTTACTTGATTTTATTTTTTATTTCCTGTAATTTCTGAAGCGCATCTAAAGGGGTGAGTTGGTTGATGTCTATCGCATCCAAAATTGAACGGATGTTTTCAAAAGTTTCTGTATGTGCATCAAAAATGGACAGTTGAAATTTTTCTGTTGTTGCTTGCACTGTAGGACTTGCATGTTGGTGGTCCTTATTTTTTAATTCCATTTCATGTAAAATCGTATTAGCACGATCCACTAAATCATTGGGCATGCCAGCCATCTTTGCTACATGGATACCAAAACTATGGGTGCTTCCGCCTTTGGCTAATTTGCGTAGGAAGATAATTTTATTGCCCACTTCCTTATGCGTCACATGGTAATTATGTACACGGGATAATTGACCTTCTAAATCATTTAATTCATGATAGTGCGTTGCAAATAATGTTTTTGGACGATGCACAGATTTTTGCAAGTATTCCACAATGCTCCATGCAATAGA
>JBMOFB010000202.1:0-1647 GCA_049314475.1 Sediminibacterium sp. | reverse complement strand
TCAGTGATGACTGTAGAAGATTGATTTGGCACTAACCTGCATGAAATTTTAGCAAATGCTTTGGAAGGTAAAACTGTTTTTGCACCTTCTCCTGTGTAACCGCCCCAGATACCATTCACTTCGAGTGTTGGTCTGATACCTGTTCTTTCATTGGTGCTATAGCCTTTTTCGCCCCATACATTGGCAATCCCTAAGTCTTGCTTGAACTCATTTAAATCAAAAGGTGCTTCAGCCATTTTTGCACGCTCAGTATCTGTTGATTCAATCACATCATCATAAAACCCTGGGATAGTGATATGGTTATTTTCGTCATGACAAGCAGCAATCATTTTTGACAAGATTGTTATTGGATTGGCCACTGCACCACCATACACACCACTATGTAAATCTCTGTTTGGTCCAGTCACTTCTATTTCGATATAGCTTAATCCTCTCACACCAATATCTATTGAAGGATTATCCATGCTGATCATGGCGGTATCGCTTATTAAGATGACATCTGCTTTTAATAAGTCCTTATTCGCTTTTACAAAGGTGGCTAAATTTGGGCTTCCAATTTCTTCTTCCCCTTCAATCACAAATTTTACATTAGTGCACATGCTATTGGTCTTGGTCATGATCTCCAAAGCCTTTACATGCATGTAAAATTGTCCTTTGTCATCACAAGCACCTCTTGCAAAAATTTTCCCATCAATAATAGTTGGATCAAATGGGCCACTATGCCATAGTTCTAACGGATCAGCTGGTTGAACATCGTAATGTCCGTATACTAAGACGGTTGGGAAACTTGGGTCAACAATAATTTCTCCATAAACAATAGGGTGCCCTTCTGTTTCATAAATAGTCGCAATTTGAGCTCCAGCATCTGTTAAAGATGTTGCGACTGCTTTTGCACAAGCTTGCATGTCATCATTGTGTTCTGATTTTGCACTCACACTTGGTATGCGTAATAAGTCCAACAATTCTTGTAAAAAACGATCCTTGTTTGCTTCTTGAAATTCTTTCCATGCGTTCATATTCTATAATTTTTGAAAATTTTATGATGCTTATTTATGCTAATTGATGTTTTAAATCTGATAATACATTTTCAATGGTCCAATCTAATTTTTGTTCAAAAGGTGCTTTTCTTTGAGTACAATTTTCGGCCACACATATTGGGCAACTGTAAGGCATACAGCCATCTGTATGCACAAAAAATTCAATACTTGCACCAAATTTGTTTTTGATTAAACTCGTAAATTCCTCTACTACTTGGTGTGCTTCGTTTACATTTAAAAACCAAGGAACCGTAAGATGGCAGTCAATATGCATTAAGCTACCATACTTAATCACTCTTAAATTATGCAAGTCTACCCACTGCACATTTCTATTTTTATTTAGTTCACTGACTACTTCCTCTAATAAAGCAAGGTCGGCTTCATCCATAATACCAGCTAAGGAAGCTCTAATAATTTTATAGCCATTGTAAATAATCCAAAAGCTCATTAAAATAGCGAGTATGGCGTCAATGCCGGTAATATTGGTCAATAGCACAATACCAATGCCAATGGACACTGCAAATGTGGTAAAGCTATCTAAAATTAAATGTTGTCCACTTGAGGTTAACGCAAGTGAATTATTTTTTTTACCCATTTTTTTTGCAATCAA
>JBMOFB010000201.1:0-1663 GCA_049314475.1 Sediminibacterium sp. | reverse complement strand
CCATTATTCATTTGTTTTTCCAATGAGGTGTCACTATACATCCAGTCCAACATAAAATCTATTTGCTCCTGAGATATGATATGTCCATAAGTGCTAGGCCAAGTGCGCTCAGAAATAGATCGAATGAGTGCGCGATCCGTTAAAGTAGCTGGTCTAAGCATCATTTGATTCATAGCTATGAAGGATAAAAATCAGTCTTTACAAAGACGGATTATCAATTTTATAATTGCGCTAAACTTTCTTCAATGGTTTGGATTCTAGCTAAAGCATCTGCTTTCTTTTTTTGTTCAATGGCAATCACTTCTGGTTTGGCATTTTGAACAAACTTTTCATTTGCTAATTTCTTTTCAACACTTTCTAAGAATCCTTTTTGATGTGCTAAGTCTTTTAATAAGTTTTCTTTTAAACTAACCGTATCAATTGCTTGATCTGCTACTAAATAAAATTTATCTTTTTCTAAAGCCACCACAATGCTTGAACCGATTGGCGCATTGGTATATGCTACGCTTTTAGCATTGACTTGCTTTGCTAAAATGTTTTGTATGGTTTGGTAGGCAGTATTATTTTCGGATTGAATATAAACTTCAATCGCATCCTTAGGTTTAATTTGATTTTTATTTCTAGCATCACGTAAAGTAGAAATCACATTCTTTAAAAGTACCCCAGCATGCATTACAGATTCGTCTACTTTGCTCACTGGTGCTAACTCCTTCACACATAAATCCTGTGTTTGAGTTTTTAGCATATGATGGATCTCCTCTGTGATAAATGGCATAAACGGATGCAATAGTTGCAATAAATTATCGTAGAATGCAATGCTCTTTTCAAATACAGTCGCATGAATAGGTTGCTCATACCCTGGTTTGATCCACTCTAAATACCAACTGCAATAATCATCCCATATCAATCCGTAAATTGTTTTTAAGGCTTCGCTTAATCGGAATGTTTTAAGCATTTCGTCTACCTCTAATTGTGTGGCACTTAGTTTTGCTTGAAACCAATCCATTGCAAATGCTGCATCCTCAGGGATAGGGCCCTCATGGCTTTGACGAGGCTCCCACATTTTTAATAGTTTGGTTGCGTTCCAAAGTTTACTATTAAAGTTTCTGCCTTGCTCTAAAGTGGACTCATCAAATAATAAATCATTTCCGGCAGGAGAGGCAATCATGATTCCAAAACGAACTGCATCCGCACCATATTGATCTATCAATCCTAGTAAGTCTGGAGAGTTGCCCAAGCTCTTACTCATTTTTCTGCCTTGCTTGTCACGTACAATACCAGTAAAGTACACATCCTTAAATGGAATTTTGCCCATGTATTCTTCGCCTGCCATGATCATCCTCGCCACCCAGAAGAATATAATTTCTGGAGCGGTTACTAAAGTGCTAGTAGGGTAGTAATAATTAATTTCGGCATTGTTTGGATTGGACATCCCTTTAAATACTTCGATTGGCCATAACCAACTACTAAACCAGGTATCTAAACAATCTGCGTCTTGATACAATTCTTTACCAACTGTTTCTGGATAAGTTGCGTGCACTTTTTCAAGGCTTGCTTCCACATACACATTGCCTTCTTGATCATACCAAGCTGGTATTCTGTGTCCCCACCATAATTGTCTACTAATACACCAGTCTTTAATGTTCTCCATCCAATGACGGTA
>JBMOFB010000200.1:0-1677 GCA_049314475.1 Sediminibacterium sp. | reverse complement strand
TGATTACCGTATGTGATAATGCCAAAGAGCGCTGTCCCTACTTTCCAACAAAGGCGCAAAAATTTCATTATAATTTCCCCGATCCAGCAAAAGCAACTGGAACAGAGCAAGAAATTGAAGCCGCTTTTGATTCAGTGAGAAATTTAATCAAAGATTATTGCGCAGATTTTGTTAAGAATAATTTGGCACCATAATTTAATTTCGACATAATTGTAATAAAGACTTTATAGTATTATCTTTATTATAATTAGAATGAATTAATAATGGATATAGCAAATGCATACAATAGTTGGTCATCTCAATACGATACCAATGATAATAAAACAAGAGACCTTGAGGCTTTGTCACTACAAAAAATACTTGTAGGAAAATCATTCAAGCATTGTTTAGAAATTGGCTGTGGCACTGGCAAGAATACTGCCTGGCTTTTAACAATCTGTGATCAAATTACTGCCATTGATTTATCTAAGGGCATGCTTGACATTGCAAAAAATAAAATCCAGTCGGATAAAGTAAATTTTCTTGAAGGGGATATTACAAAGTATTGGACATTTGCAAACCAAACTTATGACCTTGTTACTTTTAGTTTAATGCTTGAACATATCGAAGACCTAGATGCTGTTTTTCAAAAATTAGCAAAGGTGACTGCCGTGGGTAGTCATGTTTATATTGGTGAATTGCATCCCTTTAAACAATATGCGGGCTCTAAAGCAAGATTTGAAACCGAGTCAGGTACGCATGTTGTGACCTGCTTTAATCATCATGTAACAGATTTTATCCAAGCTGCAAATAATTCGGGCTTTCAATTGATTCATTTAGACGAACAGTTTGATGATGCAGATAGAAGCCAGATACCAAGAATATTGAACCTGCTATTTGAAAAATTATAGGCTACCTTTGTTCTTAAATTATACATTTTGAAGTTTATAGATTTAGGGCTGGATCAGCGTATTTTAGACGGTATTGACGCCATGGGTTACGAAACAGCTACGCCGGTGCAACAACAGGTGATGGTTCCAATTTTAGAAGGGAAGGATATCATTGCAGCAGCGCAAACAGGTACAGGAAAAACAGCCGCATTTTTACTACCATTATTACATCGTCTTTTGACTTCACCGCATACAGCAGGAGATATTAATGCATTAATTATTGTACCAACCAGAGAGTTGGCCATTCAAATAGCAGAAGGATTAGAAGGGCTTGCGTATTTTACAGACGTGAGTTCTATCGCAGTATATGGAGGAGGTGATGGTAATTCCTTTGCAGCAGAGAAAAAAGCATTGACCTCTGGAGCGGATATTGTGGTTTGTACACCTGGAAGGATGATTGCGCATTTGAATATGGGCTATGTGAAATTGAAAGGATTGAAATACTTAGTCTTAGACGAAGCAGATAGAATGTTGGATATGGGATTTTCGGATGACATTGCTAAAATCATTACTTACTTACCTGCAGAAAGACAGAACTTACTATTTTCTGCAACGATGCCGCAAAAAATGCGTGCACTTGCGAATAAAATATTAAACAATCCGGTGGAGATTAATATTGCAATTTCAAAACCACCAGAGCAAATTGTTCAAAAAGCATTTATAGTGTATGAACAGCAAAAAGCGGGTATCATTAAAGATATGCTTGGTTCTAAACGTTTTTCAAAAGTGATTGTGTTCTGTTCTAAAA
>JBMOFB010000199.1:0-1689 GCA_049314475.1 Sediminibacterium sp. | reverse complement strand
TGTGGACATATCACTATTCGTAGCGGTACTTGTTACAAATGCTTGAACTGCGGAACAAGCATGGGATGTAGTTGATTTTTTGTGAATTTTTATAAAATATAAAATTCACAAAAACATCCTCTGATGATTTTTTAAAAGGGCCCCATAAACGGGCCCTTTTTATTTCCCAAAACATTCAAATAAAATATTTACATCAATAGATAAAATCAAGTAAATTCATAGTTCAAATTATCACTAGAAAAATAATTTTCTTATGTCTGATTTTCAAGTTAAAGTAGCACCTAAAACATATGACGCAGTCATAGTAGGTTCAGGTGCTGGTGGTGGAATGGCTGCTTATGTATTAGCTAAAGCAGGTTTGAAAGTATGTTTACTAGAAGCAGGTCCAGATTTTGATCCTGCAAAGCATTCCTCTCAGATGAAAAATCCTTGGGAATCCCCTCGTCGTGGAGCCAGTACTAAAATGAGACCATTCGGTGATTTCGATGCTTCTTTTTGGGGCTGGGAAATTGATGGTGAGCCTTATACACAAACAAAAGGCGCCGATCATTTTGATTGGTGGAGAGCAAGAATGGTGGGCGGAAGAACCAATCACTGGGGACGAATTTCATTAAGATTTGGTCCTAAAGATTTTAAAAGAAAAAGCATTGACGGATTAGGAGATGATTGGCCAATCGGATACGAAGATGTAAAACCTTACTATGATAAAATAGATCAATTAATTGGTGTGTACGGAACGAATGAAGGTTTAGAGAATGATCCAGATGGTATTTTCTTACCACCTCCAAAACCTCGTTTACATGAATTGATGTTTAAGAAAGCGGCTACTGGTATTAATATCCCAGTCATCCCTTCTCGTTTATCTATTCTTACTAAAAAAATTAATGACGAGCGTGGCGCTTGTTTTTATTGTGGTCAATGTAATCGTTCTTGTAAAGTATATGGTGATTTTTCTTCTTCATCTGTCTTGGTAAAACCCGCAGTGATGACCGGGAATGTAGATATGATTACAGGAGCAATGGCGCGTGAAGTGTTGACAGACAATGAAGGAAAAGCAAAAGGTATTTCTTACGTGAACAAAATGGATAAACAAGAATACCAAATCAATGCAAAAGTGGTGATCCTTGGTGCAAGTACTTGTGAGACCGCACGTTTATTATTGAATTCTAAATCACAAAAACATCCAAACGGATTGGCGAATAGTTCTGGTGTGGTAGGTCATTATTTACATGATTCTACAGGTGCTGCATTGGGTGGTGTGATTCCTAATTTAATGGGTCGTAAGCGATACAACGAAGATGGTGTGGGTGGCATGCACGTGTATACGCCATGGTGGTTAGACAATAAAAAATTAGATTTCCCACGTGGTTACCATATTGAATATTGGGGCGGTATGAGCCAACCAGGCTATGGCTTTGGTATGGGCACGCAAGGATTGAATGGGAAATTCAAAGTGAATGGAAAAACGAAAGAGGAAGGCGGATATGGAAGCTCATTAAAAGAAGATGTACGTTTCTTTTATGGTGCGAGTGTAGGTATGGGTGGTCGTGGAGAAGCAGTGCCTCGTTTCGAAAACCATTGTAAGATTGATCCAGATGTAGTAGATAAATATGGCATCCCAGTTTTAAATTTTAATTGTAAGAATTCAGAATATGAAATCAAGCAAGCAAAACACATGAAAGAAACATT
>JBMOFB010000198.1:0-1702 GCA_049314475.1 Sediminibacterium sp. | reverse complement strand
TATGTAGGTATTGAAATTAAGCCTCAAGGTATTAAAGCACAATTCACACCAGACTACTTATTAAAAGCAGCAACAAAAGCTTGGGATGATGCAGTGAAACTTGGAGAAAAATATGGTTACAGAAACGCACAAACAACGGTGATTGCACCAACTGGAACCATTGGTCTAGTAATGGATTGTGACACAACAGGTGTTGAGCCAGATTTTGCATTGGTTAAGTTCAAAAAATTATCTGGTGGTGGTTATTTCAAAATCATCAATCAATCTGTGCCTCAAGCGTTAAAGAATTTAGGCTATACACAGGAGCAAAACGATGCGATCGTGAACTTTGCAGTTGGTCATGCAAGCTTCGAAGGTGCGCCACATATCAATAACAAAAGCTTATTGGCTAAAGGCTTCACACAAGAAGAAATTGATAAATTAAATGGTGCTGCAAAATCAGCATTTGAAATTGGATTCATCTTTAATCGTTTCACTTTAGGGGATGCTTGTTTAACAAGATTAGGATTTAAAGAAGAAGTATTTGCTGACTGGAGCTTTAGTTTATTAGAAGCTTTAGGATTTAGCGAAGAACAAATTGATGAAGCAAATGATTATGTGTGTGGTACTATGACTGTAGAAGGTGCTCCAGCATTGAATCCTGCGCATTTATCAATCTTTGATTGTGCTAATAAGAACGGTAAAAAAGGTGTTAGATATATCCACGCACACGGACACATCAGAATGATGGCTGCTTGTCAACCATTCTTATCTGGTGCGATTTCAAAAACAATTAACTTACCACACGAAGCTACAGTGGAAGAAATTGCAGATAGTTATTTAATGAGTTGGGAATTAGGTTTAAAAGCGAATGCGATTTATCGTGACGGTTCTAAATTAAGCCAACCATTGTCTACAAAATCTGACAAGAAAACAAAAACAGATACTGTTGAAGCGGAAGCAACTGAAGAAGTAGCCACTTCTCAAATGGTAGACTTAAGTAACTTAACTGTAGACGAATTATTGGAAGAAGTACAAAAGAGAATGACGACCTCAACCGATACAGTATTAAAGCGTCAATTGTCTCGTATAGTTGAGCGCAAATCTTTACCTGCTAAGCGTCGTGGCTTCACACAAAAAGCACGTATTGGTGGTCAAGTATTGTTCTTAAGAACAGGAGAATACAATGACGGAACTGTTGGTGAATTATTCATTGACTTAGCAAAAGAAGGTTCAACGCTTCGTAGCTTAATGAACTGCTTCGCCATCTCTATCTCTGTTGGCTTACAATATGGTGTGCCTTTAGAAGAGTTCGTTGATAAGTTTGTATTTACAAAATTTGAACCATCAGGTATGGTGGATCATCCAAATATTAAAACCACCACATCTATTGTGGACTTCATCTTCCGTTCTTTAGCTTATGAATACTTAGGCAGAACAGATTTAGTACATGTATTAGATAAGCCTACAGTGGAGAACTTAGGAGAGGAGGGAGACATCACCCTTGTGGGAAAGCCTGAATTGAGTAGCATTCGCGTAACTGCACCAGCTACTCAAACAACTGCTGCAAAAGCAAATGTGGTAGCAGCTGTAAACGAAGGTGGTTCTATGGACAATATTACTGCCGCAGCAAAGAGCATGCAAAGCGATGCTCCTGCTTGTAGCACTTGTGGACATATCACTATTCGTAGCGGTACTTGTTACAAATGCTTGAACTGCGGAA
>JBMOFB010000197.1:0-1703 GCA_049314475.1 Sediminibacterium sp. | reverse complement strand
CTAACTAATGAACGATACAAAATTTGTAGATCAACCTGCACTCGATATTGAGGGCGCAACGCAACGACTAAAATCGGTGGTGACCCATACGCCCTTGCAGTTGAATGCCAATCTCTCTCGCAAATATCAATGCAATGTGTATTTGAAAAGAGAAGACTTACAAATTGTTCGTTCCTATAAAATAAGAGGCGCATACAATATGATGTCTCAACTTTCTGCGGAACAATTGGCAAAAGGAGTGGTCTGTGCTAGCGCAGGAAATCATGCACAAGGCTTTGCTTATAGCTGTAAACTATTGGGTGTGAAAGGGGTGGTGTTTATGCCTATCCCATCACCACAGCAAAAAATTGCTCAGACAAAAATGTTTGGAGATAATTTTATAGAAGTAAAATTAGTAGGTGATACATTTGATGATACCGCAGTAGCAGCAAAAGCATATACAATATCAAATGGAATGATTTTTATTCCACCCTTTGATCACCCAGATATTATTGCAGGACAAGCTACAGTGGGCGTCGAAATTTTAGATGACCTTCCTCAATTCACAGATGCAAAATTAGATTATGTATTCTTGCCAATTGGTGGCGGCGGATTGAGTGCTGGTGTAGGTGCTTATTTTAAATCCAAATCACCCGACACAAAAATGATTGGCATAGAGCCGGAAGGCGCGCCAAGTATGCAAGCAGCAATGCAAGCGGGACATCCGGTTGAGTTGGATAATATAGATAAGTTTGTAGATGGCGCTTCTGTTAAGCGTGTTGGTGATCATACTTTTGCAATTTGTAAAAATGTATTAGATCAGGTACACTTAGTACCAGAAGGAAAAATTTGCTCCACCATTTTAGAGATGTATAACGAGGAAGCGATAGTAGTGGAACCTGCAGGTGCGATGTCTGTAGCAGTATTAGGAGATTATGCAGATGAGATTAAAGGCAAGAATATATTATGCATTGTGAGTGGGGGCAATAATGATATTGCAAGAATGCAGGAGATCAAAGAGCGTTCCTTAATTTATGAAGGCTTAAAACATTATTTTTTGATCCGCTTTGCACAAAGGCCAGGTGCTTTGAAAGAATTTGTTAATAAGGTATTAGGTGAAAATGATGATATCACCAGATTCGAGTACATTCAAAAGCACAATAAAGAAGCTGGCCCAGCTTTAGTAGGTTTAGAGTTAAAATCAAAATCTGATTATGTGACTTTGATTGAAAAGATGAAAACCTATCAGATCAATTACAATGAAATTAATAAAGACGATAATATTTATGGCTTTTTAATATAATAGTTAACTTTGCGGCCACCTATGCAAGAATGATTAAGGTGGACAATTTGAATTGAATACAAGGAAAACAAAATGATATGCAGGTTTTAAAATTTGGAGGAAGTTCAGTAGGTACACCAGAGGCCATCACAAAAGTGATAGCAATAGTAAAACAGCATGTACAAACAAAGCCTGCTATTGTGGTAGTTTCTGCAATGAGTGGGGTAACAGATCAGTTGATTTTACTTGCACAGAGTGCATCACAGGGTAACGAGGCCTATAAGACGATTATTCAAAATTTAGAACAAAAACATTTGGATGCTGTACGCGCACTGTTGCCAATACAACAACAGTCCGGCACATTAAGCATGGTCAAACAATTGATCAACGAAATAGAATCCAATTGCGAAGGTTTATTTATGCTAAGAGAATTGACCATGCG
>JBMOFB010000196.1:0-1715 GCA_049314475.1 Sediminibacterium sp. | reverse complement strand
GTTAATCCAGTTTCTGTGAATGCATTCTTTTTATCGCCATCCCATCCCCCTGGAAAATCTAGTCTTACCCAACCATCAGGATTCGAAATGCCTTTCATTAAAACTTCTGACCCATAATATAATTGTGGGATACCTCTACAAGTATACAACCAAGCGTAGGCCATTTTAGTTTTAGCAATGCTTTCTCCCAAAGCAGAATGGATCCTTGTCATGTCATGATTGTCTAAAAATGTGACATTGTTATTGGCTTGTTTGTATAAAAAATCCGAAGCCAGCGTATTGTATAATTTAATGACCCCATTTGACCAACCATTGGCCTCATTCAAAGCAGGTAGAATGCCTCCAAAAAGCAAACTAAAATCTGATGTGGCTTTTAAATTACTTTTAAAAGGCAGATTATAATTGTTCTCTACATAGTAAGCTTGTGAAGCGACCCCATCCACCCAACATTCTCCGAAAGTAAAAATTTTAGGATACTCGTCTAATAATGCTTTATTCAAACGATTCATCACATCCACGTTACAATATTTATAGGTATCTACTCTAAATGCGTCTACCCCAAAAGTTTCT
Organism: Sediminibacterium sp.; assembly: GCA_049314475.1. Taxonomy (GTDB): domain Bacteria; phylum Bacteroidota; class Bacteroidia; order Chitinophagales; family Chitinophagaceae; genus Sediminibacterium. The sequence goes on along the minus strand of JBMOFB010000196.1, from coordinate 1,145 downwards.
ACCGACCAAATGGCATTTTGTGTTAAATATTTTTCGACCATTGGATGTTCATGGTTGATATCTGGCATCTCTGTGGTAAACCATCCATCAATCATTCTTTTAGCATCCGCTTCTGAATGGTATGGATCAAAAACTGCTTGTTCTCTATAATGTGTTTGCGTATAGGTTGGCCATTGATGCAACCAGTTTTTATCTGGTGCGTCTTGTACTAAAAAATGAAACCTACCAAAATGATTGTACACAATATCTTGAACTAATTTCATCCCTCTTTTATGCAAACTGTCGCTTAAAGCTAAATAAGCCTTATCCCCACCAAATCTAGTTTCTGTTTTATAGTTATTGGTTGCAGCATAGCCATGTTCGGTTCTATCTGGCATATCATTTTCTACAACCGGTGTCATCCATAAAGTCGTAACACCTAGCTTTTGCATATAATCCAAGTGATTGGCCACGCCTTGCAAATCGCCCCCATGTCTTAAAAAGATTTCTGACCTATTCAAAGATTGGTCTTTTAATCCAGGAATTTTATCATTGGATGGATCCCCATTACTAAAACGATCAGGCATTAAAAAATAAATCAAATCGGCTGAACTTAATCCTTGTGCAAAATCAGTACCTCTATTTTTTCTTCTCGAAAGCAAAGGCCAATTAAAATTAGTTGACTTCCCATTAGAGGTAATTTTAAATTGGATATTGCCCGGTTTTGCATTAGCGCCAATTTCAATATCTACAGCGATATAATGTCCATTTTCAAAATGATGAATTTTTTGAACCCTTACACCGGCATAGTTGATGGCAATGGTTGCTTTACTAAAATTGGCATCTGCTGATCTTAATAAAACTTGTACTTGATTGTACTTCATATTGACAAACCAATTACTAGGATAGGCTTCTGTGGCATTTAACGGATTTGTAAATACTAATAATCCAACAATAGCAAATAAATAAACTTTTAATGCTCTTTTCATAATGAATAATGTTTAAAAAAAATAGAAAATAATCTGATTAACTAAACTATGCGTCTTGCTTGTCTTCTTTAATAATAATGGCACATACTAATCCTGCTGTAATTAATAAGCATCCGCCAATCAACACAGCCATTAATCGATCATTGTTTAAATATGTTGACATGATTTTTCCAAAAA
>JBMOFB010000195.1:0-1717 GCA_049314475.1 Sediminibacterium sp. | reverse complement strand
TACCGCACCAAACCATCATTAAGGGCGATGGGCTATATGCCCATATAGCCGCTGCCAGTATCCTTGCAAAAACCGCTCGTGATGCCTATATGATTGAGTTGCACAAAAAGTACCCTCAGTATGGATGGGACCAAAATAAAGGATACGGCACTGCTGCGCATCGCGCAGCCATCGCCCTTTATGGCCTTTGTGATGCACACCGAAAAAGTTTCAAGATTTAATTGAATTAATTTAATTCCCCACTGGGTCAAATTTTTTACTTTGGACTAATAATCCCAAACCCCAGCACCTTGGCGAATGACTTCGTAATGATCCGTAGTGCAATCCACCACGGTAGAAGGAATGATCCCTCCTATTCCACCATCCACCACCATGTCAATTTGATTACCCCAGTGCTCATAAATGATTTCTGGATCGGTGTACTCTTCTACTTCCTCCCCCGGAAAACTCGCAGATAAAATAGGATGCCCCAAGGTTTTGATAATAGAGAGTGCAATTAAATTATCAGGGATACGAAGCCCAATGGTTTTTTTTCTGGACTGTAAAATTTTAGGTACTTCTTTGCTTGCAGGTAAAATAAAAGTGAATGGACCAGGCAACGCTTTTTTTAAAATACGAAACAAACTATTGTCAATACTTTTTGCATATAAACTTAAATCACTTAAATCGGCACAAATAAAACTAAGGTTTGCTTTCTCAGGATCTACTTTTTTTATAGCACAAATTTTCTCAATTGCATCATGTTTAAAAATAGAACAGCCCAATCCATAAATGGTATCCGTAGGATATGCAATGATACCGCCAGATTGAAGACAATCCACTACCATAGCCAGTTGTCGAGGTTGAGGATGTGTGGGATGAATTGGTATTAGCATAAAGTTGATAGGTATAAATACCCATTTGATTACCTTAAAATTAGCTTTAATTTGGTAAACGAAAATTATGTTTTCCATCATCTACTTAGAAGAAAAAATATTGATCCGTAACGCAGTGGCAGCTTGTATCGAACAACAAGAAGACTGTAAAGTCATTTTCCAAACTGGCTGCATCCAAGCAATGGAAACTTATATCAACAATACAAAAGAAAAAATTGCACTCTGCATTCTATCCGACGACTATGGACATCAAAGCTTACTAAAACTGATTCAAGTGATTAGAGCGAGTAATCATCATACCTATATCTTATTAAAATCCAATGAAAAGCAAATCAATTCTATATGTTATCTTATGAAGCATGGACTCAATGGTCTATTTTTCACAGACGAGCCCATGATTGATTTAAAACAATGTGTACAAAGAAAAACGAAATTTAATTTATCTGCAGACAAGTGCAAGCTCATTACAAAAAATGTTTTGCAAGGTATTGACATCAAGGCTTTGAATTACAATAAAAATCCTCTGACCGAAAATGAAGTAAAATTTATACAAGCCTGCACTAAGGATCATAGCTACGAAGAGATCGCGGAGCAGTTACAAAAAAGTGTGTATACCATTTATGGCTATCGAGACCGGATCTTTAAAAAGTTAGCAGTAAAACAAAGGACCGCCATGGTAATGACAGCCCTTAAAAGAAATTATATCGATCTGTGAAATTATAAAATCTCCCAAGTCTCTTTACCACGAATTAATTTATCTAAATCGCCCATGCCTTTGCTTGTCATGGCTTCCTCTACTTGTAATGCCATCATGTCTTCGTAACAAGGACGATCAGCGGTAT
>JBMOFB010000194.1:0-1750 GCA_049314475.1 Sediminibacterium sp. | reverse complement strand
GTGTTAGTGGATTTGGTTTTGACTATGGAAACATGGGCGCACCAGTTAGCTTCAACTTTGGATTTAGAGCTTCTTTTTAATCAATAAAAACTTTTATTTATGAAATATAATTTTAAAAATCTTTTAGTACTAAGCGCCTTGATTGTTTTAGTGGCGTCTTGTTCTAAAAAAATAGACGAGGCTTATAAAAACCCGAACTATGATGTGAAGGTGGCTCCAGAAACTGTAATGCCTCAGATTGTGGCCTCAATGGCTGGAAACTATGGTGGACACGGACCAATGCATGATATTAGATACATAGGTGCATATGTTCAAAACTTTGCTTTTTCAGGAACGCAAAGCAATTTTGATAGAATGGGTCATACCAATGCTGACGTAGCGCAGTCTTTCTGGCGTTCTCATTATTATGATATTGGACAAAACAATGTTAAATTAATTGAGTGGGCATTGGAAAATAAGCAATGGGAATTAGCTGGCGTTGGAAAAGCAATTTTTGCTTGGAGTTGGTTAACATTAACCGATTACCATGGTGAAGTTATTTTGAAAGACGCTTTTAACACAGATTTGATCACATTTAGATATGACACACAAGAAGAAGTTTACGCACATGCTAGAAAACTTTCTTTCGAAGCCCTTGATTTATTGAATAAAACAGGCGAGAATGGAAGTCAAGCAGCATTGGCTAAGGGGGACGCTTTCTTGTATGGTGGTAATGTTTCTAAGTGGAAAAAATTTGTTTATGGCGTATTGGCTAGGACACATCATCACTTATCTAATAAGTCAATCTACAAAGCAGATTCAGTATTATATTATACGAATCTTGCAATGAAAGAAACTTCAGATGATGCTTTAGTTAAATTTGCTGCAACAAGCGTGAGTGCAACAAATAACTTCTGGGGTCCTTTTAGAAATAACTTAGCTGGTGCGGCTGTAACGAATCCTACTGCAATTAGACAATCTGCATTTATTGCTGATTTAATGAGCGGCTTAAACCCTGCATTTAGCGGTGTGGCAGATCCAAGAGCAGTTTACTTGTTAAGAAAAAATAGCAATGGTACTTTTAAGGGTGTTGAGCCAGTAAAAGGACAAGCAGTAATGGTGGGCGCTGATCGTCCTGAAAGTTTCCACGGTGTTTCTCAAGCAACTGGAACTGTCAATACAGCTCCTGCAACAGACGTGAATTGCCGCTTTATCTTTAGAAATAGCGCACCTTTCCCTGTTATGACCGCAACTGAAATGGCGTTTATTCGCGCAGAAGCTGCTTTCATTAAAGGAGATAAGGCAACTGCTTTAGCTGCTTATAAAGAGGGTATCTCAAAGCACTTTGATTTATTGATGGCGAATTACAATACCAATGTACCTACTGCTGAATTATTAACAACAGCAACAAGAGATGCTTTCTTAGCAAACACATCAGTGGTGCCTGCAAGTGCGAATAGTTTAACATTACCAATGATCATGTTACAAAAATACATTGCCCTTTGGGGACATGGCATTATGGAAACATGGGTTGATATGCGTAGATACCATTACACAGACAAGGATGCAACTGGTGTACAAGTATACACAGGCTTTACCCTTCCTGCAGCGGCAGATATTTTCCAAGACAATGGTGGAAAAATGGCCTACAGAATGCGTCCAAGATTTAACTCTGAGTATGTTTGGAACATCAATGAGCTAAACAGAATTGGTGCAACTACAATTGACTACCACACTAAAGAAATGTGGTTCTCAACAAAGTAGTCAACGA
>JBMOFB010000193.1:0-1771 GCA_049314475.1 Sediminibacterium sp. | reverse complement strand
GTGTTAGTGGATTTGGTTTTGACTATGGAAACATGGGCGCACCAGTTAGCTTCAATTTTGGATTTAGAGCTTCTTTTTAATCAATAAAACTTTTTATATATGAAATATAATTTTAAAAATCTTTTAGTACTTAGCGCCTTGATTGTTTTAGTGGCGTCTTGTTCTAAAAAAATAGATGAGGCTTATAAAAACCCGAACTACGATGTGAAGGTTGCTCCAGAAACTTTAATGCCTCAGATTGTAGCCTCAATGGCTGGAAACTATGGCGGACACGGACCAATGAATGATATAAGATACATTGGTGCATACGTTCAAAATTTTGCATTTGCTGGAACGCAAAGCAATTTTGATAGAATGGGTCATACCAATGCAGACGTAGCGCAATCTTTCTGGCGTTCTCATTATTATGATATTGGACAAAACAATGTTAAATTAATTGAGTGGGCATTGGAAAATAAGCAATGGGAATTAGCTGGCGTTGGAAAAGCAATTTTTGCTTGGAGTTGGTTAACATTAACCGATTACCATGGTGAAGTTATTTTGAAAGACGCTTTTAACACAGATTTGATCACATTTAGATATGACACACAAGAAGAAGTTTACGCACATGCTAGAAAACTTTCTTTCGAAGCCCTTGATTTATTGAATAAAACAGGCGAGAATGGAAGTCAAGCAGCATTGGCTACTGGAGATGCTTTCTTGTATGGTGGTAATGTTTCTAAGTGGAAAAAATTTGTTTATGGGGTATTGGCTAGAACGCACCATCACTTATCTAATAAGTCAATCTACAAAGCAGATTCAGTATTGTATTATACCAATCTTGCAATGAAAGAAACGTCAGATGATGCTTTAGTTAAATTTGCTGCAACAAGTGTGAGTGCAACAAATAACTTCTGGGGTCCTTTTAGAAATAACTTACCTGGTAGTGTTGGAATGTCAATAACAAACCCTGCAGCAATTAGACAATCTGCATTCATTGCTGATTTAATGAGCGGGTTAAATCCAGCTTTTAGCGGTGTGGCAGATCCAAGAGCAATCTATTTATTAAGAAAAAATAGCAATGGTACTTTCAAAGGTGTTGAGCCAGTAAAAGGACAACTTGTAATTCTTCCTGGTACGGATCGTCCAGAAAACTTCTGGGGTGTTTCTCAAGCAACTGGAACAGTCAATACAGCACCTGCAACAGACGTGAATTGTCGTTTTATCTTTAGAAATAGCGCCCCTTTCCCGGTAATGACTGCAAGTGAAATGGCATTCTTACGTGCCGAAGCTGCATTCTTAAAAGGAGATAAAGCCACTGCATTAACAGCGTATAAAGATGGTATTGCTAAGCACTTTGATTTATTAATGGCGAACTATAATACCAATGTACCAACTGCAGATTTATTAACTGCTGCTAAAAGAGATGCTTTCTTAGCAAATACAGCAGTGGTTCCTGCAAGTGCAAATAGCTTAACATTACCAATGATCATGTTACAAAAATACATTGCCCTATGGGGACATGGTACTATGGAAACATGGGTTGATATGCGTAGATACCATTATACAGACAAGGATGCAACTGGTGTACAAGTTTATACGGGCTTTACACTTCCTGCAGCAGCAGATATCTTCCAAGACAATGGTGGAAAAATGGCTTACAGAATGCGTCCAAGATTTAACTCTGAGTATGTTTGGAACATCAACGAGTTAAACAGAATTGGTGCAACTACAATAGACTACCACACTAAAGAAATGTGGTTCTCAACAAAGTAGTCAACGAATACTTTTA
>JBMOFB010000192.1:0-1773 GCA_049314475.1 Sediminibacterium sp. | reverse complement strand
ATTACAACGATGCGCCAGAAAAATAGATGCATCAAAAAAATAGATGCACCAAAAATATAAGTTAAAAGATTTTTTAGAAGCTAGTACTTTTTTTCCTCGATACCATGCCATAAATCTACATAACTAAAAAAGCGTGCTTCCGAAATCAATCCCTTTTCTACTGCAGCTTTCACAGCGCAGCCTGGCTCATTAATATGCTGGCAATTGTTGAATTGACAACCATGCATTCTGGCCCTCATTTCTGGAAAATATTGTGCTAATTCTTCTTTCTCTAAATTCACCAATCCTAATTCACGCATGCCCGGTGTATCAATTACAGCGCCGCCTCCAGGATAATCATACATCTGTGCAAATGTGGTTGTATGCATCCCTTTCCCACTCCATCCACTCACTTCTTGTGTTGTTAGTTCAAGGTCTGGAAATAAATAATTGATTAAAGAAGATTTTCCAACACCACTATGTCCGCTCACTAAAGTGGTTTTATTTTTTAATAGATCATGTAAAGGTTCAAGGCCCATCTTTTTTTCAATACTAATTAACAACACTTGATAGCCAACTGCCTGGTACATTGCTTCTAATTCCACATACCTTTCTAGCGCTTCGGGACCATAGATGTCCGCTTTGTTAAACACAATGATAGCAGGAATATGAAAGGCTTCACAAGAGACCAAAAAACGGTCAATAAAACCCTGTGAGGTCTTTGGAGATTTTAATGTTGCTAATAAAATAGATTGATCCATATTGGAGGCAATAATATGTTGCTGCCTTTTATTATGAGGGGACTGCCTAGCCACATAATTGTCTCTTTCAATAATATTGTGAATCATTACCGCCTGCTCAACATCCGCTTCCATGGCGCAATCCACCCAATCGCCTACAGCTATTGGATTGGTAGAAGTGATGGCATCCAATTTAATCACCCCCTTGATACGGGCTTGACAAAACTGGCCATTTTCTAGCTTTACGCTATACCAACTACCGGTAGATTTATAGATCCTTGCTTTCATGAAAAACGAAGATAATCAAAGCATCCACAAATTCAATATCTTTGCTTTATGAGTGAATTTGAACACGATAAAATAGTGCCCTATGCAGCAAGCACCGCTGCCAAAAAAGAACAGGTTGCTACCATGTTTGACCATATTGCAAAAAGGTATGATTTTTTAAACCGCTTTTTAAGCTTGGGGATTGACCAAGGATGGCGTAAGAAAGCCATTGCTAATTTTGGTCAACAAAAAATCAATCATTTATTAGATATTGCTACAGGAACAGCCGACATGGCTTTAATGGCCGATAAAACAATTGCACCAAAAAAAATTACTGGAATTGATATCTCCGAGGGCATGATGCAGTATGGCAGAATTAAAATAGCTGATAAAGGTTTAAGCGATCGCATTCAACTAATCACTGGAGACAGCACGGCCATTCCTTTTGAGGACCACAGTTTTGATGCAGCCATGGTGGCGTTTGGTGTTCGCAACTTTGCCAACTTAGAAAAAGGATTAAGTGAAATTTATAGGGTCTTAGAACCTGGAAGCAAATTGGTTATTCTTGAATTTTCCCAGCCTAGTAGTTTTTGGTTCAAGCCTATTTATCAATTTTACATGAACTGGGTTACACCAACTGTTGGTAAATTATTTTCAGGCAACAGGGCTGCTTATCAATATTTAAATGATAGCGTCATTGCATTTCCAGAAGGCGCCGCATTTATTAATATCTTTGAACAAGTTGGTTTTAAACAAGTCTTTCAAAAAAAATTAACCTTAGGCATAT
>JBMOFB010000191.1:0-1782 GCA_049314475.1 Sediminibacterium sp. | reverse complement strand
TTGATACCATAACTGGTTTGCAATTCTGTGAATTTAAACAACTGATTGATGATCACTTGTGCAACAGCATCTTTACGTAATTCAATCACAATACGAGTTCCCTCGCGCTTATTACTTTCATTGTTGACATGTGTAATTCCTTCTACTACTTTATCCACTACCAATTGACCAATACGATCTGTTAAATGATCGCGGTTTACTTGGTAAGGAATTTCATTAATCACAATCATCTCACGACCGTTGGCTTTGGTTTCTACATTGCATTTTCCGCGCAAGACCACACGACCACGACCTGTCATCAAACCTTGCTTCACGCCTTCCATCCCATAAATCACACCACCTGTTGGAAAATCTGGCGCTTTTACAATGGCAATTAATTCTTCAATTGTAATGTCTTTATTGTTGATGTAAGCAATACATCCATCCACTACTTCATTCAAATTATGTGGTAACATATTGGTCGCCATACCCACTGCAATACCAGATGAGCCATTCACTAAAAGCTGTGGAATTCTTGTTGGTAGTACACTTGGCTCGGATAAACTATCATCAAAGTTCAATTGATAATCTACCGTATCTTTTTCTAAATCATCCAACATGGCTTCTGAGATCTTTTGTAAACGCGCTTCCGTATAACGCATCGCTGCAGGTGGATCCCCATCTTGGTTACCAAAATTACCCTGTCCATCCACTAATCTATAGCGCATTGTCCACTCCTGTGCCATACGCACTAAAGTGTCATAAATAGCGGTGTCACCGTGTGGGTGAAATTTTCCCATCACTTCCCCTACAATACGTGCAGATTTTTTATATGGCTTGTTACTGTTATTACCTAACTCATGCATAGCAAACAAAACACGACGGTGAACAGGCTTAAAACCATCACGAACATCAGGTAATGCACGGCCAACGATGACAGACATGGAGTAATCAATGTAAGAGGTTTTCATCTGCTCTTCGATGTTGACTCTAATCACGCGATCATTGTCTTGTGTCTGTTCTAGGCCTAAATTTCCATCTAAATTTTCTTCCATATTTTTTTTTCTTATAGTCTATATCCTTTGGCCAAAAAGACCTAGGAAACGAACGTCTACGAAGATACCTTTTTGCCTACTTTTTTGGGTTTAAAATCACTATTAATTTACACAATTTTATCCACAGTTTTTGGTAATAAATACTAACTTTAACCCATAGATTTTTAACCACTTACATATTCAAAATGGGCCAAACAATTCTCATTATTGGTGCTGGCAAATCTGCCACAGTTTTAATCCAATATTTACAGCAAAAAGCGGTCGAAAATGATTGGTATATTCTGCTGGCAGATGGAGATGAAGCCACGGCTAAAAATAAATGGAATAATGCCCCAAACGGAACTGCCCTTGGAGTTAATATTGAAAATGAAATGGATCGTCAAAATTTGGTTCAAAAGGCGGATATCGTGGTGTCTATGTTACCTGCACAGCTTCATTTTTTAGTGGCGAAAGATTGTCTGCACTTTGAAAAACCTTTATTTACTGCTTCCTATGTGGATGATAATATGCGTTCAATCGCTGCAGATATCGCATCAAAAAAACTTTTATTCCTCTGTGAAATGGGTTTAGATCCCGGAATTGACCATATGAGCGCTATGGCTATCATAGATGAGATCCATGAAAAAGGAGGCAAAATTACTAGCTTTAAATCGCATTGTGGCGGATTGGTTGCACCAGAAAGTGATAACAATCCATGGCATTATAAGATCAGCTGGAACCCTAGAAACATCATTTTAGCAGGAAAAGC
>JBMOFB010000190.1:0-1789 GCA_049314475.1 Sediminibacterium sp. | reverse complement strand
TTGGTATCAGGATTTGCTATGGCAAAAGCCTATTTAAAATGGGCAGGTCCAATGGGATTGAAATAAAAATCTAAGATACTAATCATAAAAAAGTGGTTCTATTACGCTAATTAAAAAAAATGAATAAAAATACTTTCTGGCTTTTACTAATTTCAATTTTAGGTGTTCATTTGATTGGAGTTTTTAGTATTCCATTAATGGATATTGATGCAGCACAATATGCATCTATTAGTAGAGAAATGCTAGCACGAAATAGCTTTCTACAAATTTATGATCTTGGAAAAGATTACTTAGACAAACCACCAATGCTTTTTTGGTTGTCTGCCTTGTCCATGAAAATTTTTGGTATCTCTGATTGGGCCTACAGGTTACCTTCTTTTATTTTTTTAATACTTGCGTTGTATGCTACATTTAAATTTGCACAATTAAAGTACAATCAAACTGTCGCGTATTTAGCAGTATTAATCTTAGCAAGCTGTCAAGCCTTTTTCTTAATGGCACATGATGTTAGAACAGATACCATGTTGATGGGCTGGGTGGCATTGACTATTTGGTTGATTGCAAAATGGGAATCCTCTAAAGCTTGGCAAGACTTTGCTTTGGCCATGGTAGCAATTGCTGGTGGTATGATGACCAAGGGACCTATTGCACTGGTAGTGCCAGTATTGGCTTTTGCGCCACAATGGTTTTTTGAAAAAAAATGGGCTTATTTTTTTAAACCAATATATTTAGTAGGTATTATAATTATTGGAATTTTATTGATCCCCATGAGTTGGGGCTTGTACCAGCAATTTGATCTGCAACCAGGTAAATTAATCAACAATATACCCATACAATCAGGCCTGAGATTTTATTATTGGACCCAAAGTTTTGGCAGGTACACAGGGGAGAATTATTATCATGAGATGAGCTATCCGACCTTCCTTTTGGAGAATATGCTTTGGAGTTTTTTACCTTGGATTTTTATTTTTATTTGGGCTTTTGCAGCCAAGTTGATTAACATTTTTAAGGAAGGATTATTGAATGTACAAACTGAACGCATTAGTTTTTTTGGATTTTTATTAACTTATCTTGTCTTGTCCAGAAGCCAAGCACAATTGCCACATTATATTTTTGTAGTGTTCCCATTGGCTGCGGTATTGACTGCTGCTCATTTTGCCACTTTATTAGAACAAGCCGATTGTTTACATAAATGGATTAAATGGTTTTTTGGATTTCATCTTTTTATTTTTACGATTTTATTGATAGCGATGATTTTAATCATCAAAATCCCATTTGGGAAAATGGATGGTCCATGGGGACTTTGGATATTTTTTGGAACAATTAGTTTTATGATTAATATCGGGCCAAGATATCAAAACTTGATTCAGAGATGGATTAATATGAGTTTGGTCTTGATGATAGGATTAAATTTAATTCTAAATAGTTTCTTTTATCCTCATCTATTACAATACCAGTGGGGGAATAAATTGGTTCAGCAGGCTAAGGAAAATAATTGGGACATCAAAAAAACTGCTTTGTATAGAATACCTAATAGCAATGCTTTTCATTTTTATGGACAGCATATATTCCCTATTATTAAGGACAGTACTTTGCTTAAAGAAGGACAATGGGTGGTGGCAGATAGCATACCCGCGCAAGCGTTGTTACTAGATTTCCCGAACTCTACCATCTTATACCATGGTAACAGATTTCATGTCACTTTATTGACCCTGGAATTTTTAAATCCAGCAACAAGATCTAAGGAATTAACGCCTTATGTGTTAATGGAATTGAAAAAATAGTTGGT
>JBMOFB010000189.1:0-1818 GCA_049314475.1 Sediminibacterium sp. | reverse complement strand
TGAATCGTTGTTTAAATTTAGCTGCACAGTGTAAGAAATTAAAAATTCCAGTAACAACTTTTATGATTGCATCCGATCCTTATTTACAAAAATTCGTAGAGGAGTTTACCGAGATGAATCATGGCAAAGCATTCTTTGCATCTTTAGATAAATTAGGCAGTTTTATATTTAATGATTTTGAAAGTGGAAAGCGAAAAACAGTATATTAAAATAAAAAAAAGAAATGGCGAATAAAAAAGCAACTGAAAGCAAAAAATTAACGGGAATTCAAAAAATCAACACCCTCGGACAGTTGATTCAATCTGGTTATCAGTCCAAGTCCATCAAAGAAGAAGTTCGTGATAATTTGATTGCCTGTCTTCAAAATAAAGAAAATCCTTTTACAGGTATTTTGGGTTATGAGGATACAGTGATACCAGATACAGAGCGCGCACTATTGAGCAGACATAATATTTTATTTTTAGGATTGCGTGGACAAGCAAAAACAAGAATGGCACGTCAGATGACTGACTTACTAGATGAATACATCCCAGTCATCATGGGTAGCGAAGTCAATGATGATCCATTGAAACCTTTAAGTAAGTTTGCAAAGGACTTGATTGCTGAACATGGAGACGACACGCCAATACATTGGCTGCACCGTTCTGAGCGTTATGGAGAAAAATTAGCGACACCAGATGTGAGTGTTGCAGATTTAATTGGTGACATAGATCCTATCAAAGCAGCCAATTTAAAGTTGAGTTTTTCCGATGAAAAAGTGATTCACTACGGCATTATACCAAGAAGCAATCGTTGCATTTTTGTGATCAATGAATTACCAGATTTACAAGCAAGAATCCAGGTGTCTTTATTTAATATTTTACAAGAAGGCGATATTCAAATACGCGGTTTTAAATTACGTATGCCATTGGATATCCTATTTGTCTTTACTGCGAACCCAGAAGATTATACCAATAGAGGTAGTATTGTTACGCCATTAAAAGACAGGATTGAAAGTCAAATTTTAACGCACTATCCAAAAACTTTAGAGACTTCTTTGGCAATCACAGAACAAGAGGCAGATATCCTAGAGGTACAAAAACAAAGAGTGGATATCAGTGATTTAATTAAGCGATTGATTGAACAAGTTTCTTTTGAAGCAAGGTCCAATGAATTTGTAGATAAGAAAAGTGGTGTGAGTGCACGTTTAACCATTGCCGCATTTGAAAATGCTATTAGTTCTGCAGAGCGTCGTGCGATTATTCATAACGAAAAACATACTTATGTTTGGATCAGCGATTTAATGGGTATCATTCCTTCTATCACTGGAAAAATTGAATTGGTTTATGAAGGTGAACTAGAAGGTCCATATGAAGTTGCTTTAAATTTATTGAATAAAGCCATTCGTACTCAATTTATTGAATACTTCCCTAATCCAGAATTATTGAAGAAGAAAAAAATGGTCAATAAAAAGGGAGAGGAAAAACCGCTTGACAATCCCTACAAGGCCATTACGACTTGGTTTGACGGAGGGAATCATTTGAACCTTATGTTGGACATGAAAGATGCAGACAAAGTAGTTGCTTTATATAAAGTGGATGGCTTATTTGGCTTGGTAAAAAAATACTATCCACATGCTAACGAAAAAGAATCTGCTTTGTTAATGGAATTTGTATTACATGGACTTGCTGCATTCTCATTGATTAATAAAAAAATGATTGACGGTAAAATTGAATTCAATGATTTAATGGGCAGTATGATGAATTTAGGCAGTTTTGGCGAAGAGGATGATTTCAATGAATCCGATTACCAATAAATGTCAGGAGTCCTTTAAAATAG
>JBMOFB010000188.1:0-1830 GCA_049314475.1 Sediminibacterium sp. | reverse complement strand
TCAAACAAAACTCTTTTACCGTAAGCCAATGTGACGTTTCTTGCACTAATCATTTATTCAACTGTTTTTGGAGTTGCAAAGTTAAGTGATTTCCAATTACCAATTAGATCTAGCATGGGCCGATGTGGACAAAGGCTCGAATGCTTGATTGATGTACTTATAATGCGCTGTAATCGCTATCATGGCGGCATTATCGGTACAATATTGAAAAGCAGGCAGATAGGTCTTAATACCCATCTTTTGCCCTAGGACTTCGATCCCATTTCGCACACCCGAATTGGCACTCACGCCACCAGCAATACATACATGTTTGATACCTGTTTGCTGAATGGCTTTCTTTAATTTATATAAAAGGATTTCTACAATCGTATGTTGAACAGAAGCGCATAAGTTATTCAAGTTTGCTTCAATAAATCCTGGTTCTTGTTTTTGTAAAAAATACAAGACACTGGTTTTTAATCCACTAAAAGAATAGTTTAATTCAGGCACCATTGGCTTTGCAAATTCAAAGGCCTTTGGATTACCCAATTGCGCTAATTTATCTAATACAGGCCCACCAGGATAAGGCAAGCCTAATAATTTAGAAATTTTATCAAAGGCTTCTCCTGCAGCATCATCAATGGTTTGACCAATAACGGTTAATTCAGAGGGACTATCACATTGTACTATTTGGGTATGTCCCCCACTTACCGTTAAACATAAAAATGGAAAACTTGGACGAGGTTCATCAATTAAATTAGCCAATACATGCGCTTCCATATGGTGCACGGCAATCAAAGGTTTTTTTAAACTCAATGCTAAAGATTTTGCAAACTGCGCACCCACTAATAAACTTCCAATCAGTCCGGGTGCTTGTGTGAATGCAATGGCATCAAGCGCAGATAATCGATCCGAATGTGATGCATCAGGGAATGCTTTTTTCAAAGCCTCTTCTACCACAGGAACAATATTTTCCATGTGGGCACGACTCGCAAGTTCAGGCACCACACCGCCATATTTTTCATGCACCAATTGGTTGGCAATAAAATTGGAATGAATTTGACCATCTATGATCACTGACGCTGCAGTTTCATCACAAGACGACTCAATTGCTAAAATGGTAATAGGCTTTGACACAAAGCAAAGGTAAAGCTTAAATGGATAGGTGTAATTATTTGGATCTAATGGCTTCTACTGGGTTCATTTTTGCTGCAATTCTTGCTGGAATAATACCAGAAATAACACCCAATACAATACACAAACTGAGTGCCATAAAAATAATATTTGGCGCAATGGTGATTGGGAATGGCAAGAAAGAACTTAATGCCAATGTCAATAACCAAACCAAGAATAGTCCAACCAATCCGCCTACAATACATAAGAAAGCGCTCTCTAAAAGGAACTCATATAAAATGGTAGAACTTTTTGCTCCAATGGCTTTTTTCAAACCAATCTGGCTCGTTCTTTCTCGCACTGTTACAAACATAATATTGGCAACGCCAAATGCCCCTACTAATAAAGATAAACCTGCAATAGCCCATCCACCTTGATTCACAGAGCCAAAAAAGCCTTCCACTTGATCTTTAAACTGCGCCACATCGTTGCATGTAAAATTATCTTCTTGGGTAGGGCTTAGTTTTCTCAATTGACGCATTACGCCAGTTAATTCTTCTTGTAAAGCCTTAGACGTGATACCAGGTTTTGCCTGCACCATGATATAAGGATTGTAATTGTCTGGATTATAAATAGAGGCAAAATGATTATAAGTAAACAAGCTAGTTCTATCATAGTCAAATCCACCAATGATGCTACTACCTTGCTTTTCTATGATACCAATGACCATTAATTTAC
>JBMOFB010000187.1:0-1865 GCA_049314475.1 Sediminibacterium sp. | reverse complement strand
TGAAAAAAATCTATCCCGCGTTTTCGATGAATATCGACGCTGCCGCAAAGCATATTCGCTGGATCCCATATTACTTTTTAATGAGGCAGATGCAATACTGGGGAAACGAACCTCTGTGAAATCCAGCGTAGATAAATCTTACAACGCGATACAGAATATACTACTCCAAGAACTCGAAGATTTTGAAGGCATCTTTATGGCAACTACTAATTTGGCGGATCAATTAGATGCGGCTTTTGACCGCAGATTCTTGTATAAAGTTTCGTTTACACAACCCGAACTTTCTGTAAGAAAGAAAATTTTAGAACAGGTATTTCCAGGATGCCAGCCCGGGGTGTTGGAAAACCTAGTAAATCAATATCCACTTACGGGCGGACAAATCATGAATGTAAAAAAGAAATTGACCATTCAACTCTTATTGCAGCCTATTCTTAATAAAGAAGACGTACTGCATCAACTGGTAAAAGAAGAACTTACCTTATCGGCTCCCCCTTTAAAACCCGTAATTGGTTTTTTGAAGCCGTCATAATATTTTAATTGAACTCACTAGCGTTTTGATGTTGTAAATATAAGTTCTTTGAAAGTCTTGTCTGTATTGGGTTTTAGCGCATATTTGGCCTAACACGATTTGAAAAGTTTCAGATTTTGGCTTAATATAACGCCTTGATAATCAATTTATATGAATCAAGGCACTTATTTGTTCTCTCAGCTTATTTCTATCATTTCGCCTACCAGTTTTAAAACCTGTGTTAAAAGGTATAATGGAGATTATAAAACCAAGCATTTTAACTGCTGGCGTCAATATCTCTGTATGGTTTTTGGTCAACTCACTCATCGCGAAAGTTTATCAGATACTATTCTCTGTTTAAAAGCCAATGCCAATAAATTATACCATCTTGGCATTGGAGAGGCAATTGCTAAAAGCACATTATCAACTGCAAATGAAAAACGAGATTGGAGAATATTTGCCGACTTTGCATGGATTCTTATTAATGAGGCCAAACAATTATACGCAGGCGAAAAAGATCTTGAACTTTCGATTGACAATCCTGTTTTTGCAATCGATGCTTCAACCATTGATATGTGTCTTTCTCTTTTTCAGTGGGCTAATTTTCGATCAACAAAAGCCGGTATAAAGCTTCACGTACAACTTGATCTGAGATCCGCTATACCGGAATTTATTCACATAACACCAGCTGCAATACATGAGGTAAATATTCTTGACACTATTTCTTATCAGATTGACAGCTTTTACATACTGGATAGGGGTTACATCGATTTTAAGCGACTTTATCGAATCCATTATTCAAAGGCATTTTTTGTAGTCAGAGCAAAAGACAACCTACACTTTAAATGTGTCAAGTCTAATCAAAAGAATAAGTCTCATGGAATTCTTGCAGATCAATTAATATTAGTTCAAGGATTTTATGCCTCTCAAGATTATCCAGAGAAAATAAGGAGAATAAAGTTCTATGACGAAGAACAAAATCGAGTACTTGTATTTTTAACCAATAATCTAGAATTAGATGCTACGGAAATAGCCAAACTGTATAAGCACCGATGGAAGATTGAATTGTTTTTTAAGTGGATTAAGCAGAACTTAAAAATTAAAACATTCTGGGGAACAAGTGAAAATGCAGTCAGGGTTCAAATATGGATAGCAATATCTGTTTATATAATTGTAGCAATAGCAAAAAAGAGATTTAGCCTTAAACAATCACTATATGAAATACTTCAGGTTGTCAGTGTATCTATTTTTGAAAAGGTGCCAATGAAGGAACTTTTCTCACACCCAATAAAACAAAATTTCAAAGAGCAAAATCGTAACCAATTGAATATCTTCGAGTAATATCAAAACGCTAGTG
>JBMOFB010000186.1:0-1887 GCA_049314475.1 Sediminibacterium sp. | reverse complement strand
TTTGTCATTCATTTTTATTTATATAACCTAAAAAATGTATTTTCATTGGATCAATTATGAACCTATGAAAAAGTATATTGTACTTTTTGTTGTCACATTGGCTTGCTCGTCAAACATAAAAGCACAACAAACTCAAAAACCGCCATTGCATGGCAAAGACTGGGTAGCTATTACGGGTAAGCCTTTGGCTGCAACAGCAGGATCGATGGTGTTTCAAAAAGGTGGTAATGCTGTGGATGCGGCATGTGCTATGCTTGCTGCTACTTGTACCATGTGGGACGTGTTAAGTTGGGGTGGCGAAACACAGGCTTTAATTTATAATCCTAATACAAAAAAAGTGATTGCCATAAGTGCCATGGGCTTTGCCCCAACTGGTGCTACGCCGGAATTTTTTAAAGGCAAGGGTTTTAATTATCCACCAGAATACGGTCCATTGGCGGCAACAACGCCTGGTACACCAGGAGGCATTTGTTTGATGCTGGCAAATTATGGGTCTATGAGTTTAAAAGAAGTATTGGCGCCAGCGATGGACTTGGCAGCTGGTTATCCAATTGATGCACAAACTGCAAACAGTATTGAGCGTGGTAAAGCCATGATCAAAACCTGGCCGTATAGTAAGAAAGTATTGTTACCACATTTAGGTGAAAAAAGAGAAGCACCAGAGGCCGGTGAAATTTTTGTTCAAAAAGATTTATTGAACACTTTACAAAAAATGGTAGATGCGGAGCAGGCTGCTTTGAAGCAAGGCAAGTCTCGTAAAGAGGCTATCTGGGCTGCATACGACCGTTTTTATAAAGGAGATATTGCAGATGAATTTGTAAGAGGTGTGCAAGAGCAAGGTGGATTGATTACCAAAGATGATTTAAAAAACTGGAGACCTACGGAAGAAGCACCATCGATGGTGAACTATAAAGGCATTGATGTTTATAAGCTTCAAGCGTGGACACAAGGACCTTCATTATTACAAGCGTTAAATATTGTAGAAAATTTTGACCTTAAAAAAATGGGCTATAATTCTGCGGATTATATGCACACTATTTATCAAGCAATGAATTTAAGTTTTGCAGATCGTGATTTTTATTATGGCGATCCAAAGTTTGCGACCAACCAACCAATGACTGGTTTGTTAAGTAAAGCTTATGCAAAACAAAGAGCTGGTGAAATAAAAATGTCCATGAACAATGCCAATGCAGGTCCTGGAGATCCTTATCCTTTTGAAGGAAAAATAAATCCTTATATGGATTTAATAAAAGCAAAAGGATTTCAACCTTCAACAGATACTGCAAAAAGTAAAACTGGATTTGCACCAGCACATGATTTAAGGTCTGTTGCATCTTTGAATTCAAATGAAAAATTACCAATTGATGCTGACTATATGGATCGTTTGTGGAGAGGTACCACTACTGTGGAAGCAGCAGATAAAGAAGGATGGATTGTTTCAATCACGCCAAGTGGCGGATGGTTACCAGCAACCATTGCCGGTAACACAGGTGTTGGTATGAGTCAACGTATGCAAAGCTTTGTATTGGATTCTGCACAGAGTCCTTTTAATGTAGTTGCACCAGGTAAAAGACCAAGAGTGACTTTAACGCCGAGCTTGGCCATCAAAGATGGTAAACCATATATGGCGTTTGGTGTGCAAGGTGGCGACACGCAGGACCAAAACTTATTACAATTCTTTTTAAATATGGTAGAATTTGGAATGACAGTTCAAGAAGCAACTGAAGCCGCGAATATCAATTCAAATCAACTTTGGCTTTCCTTAGGAGGTACTAAAATTGCGGACAGAAAGCCAAGACCAGGAAGTATCTTATTACATGACAATGTTTCTGAGTGGGTTCGAAAAGATTTAAGAGCTAGAGGTTATAATTTAACTTTCGATGATCG
>JBMOFB010000185.1:0-1901 GCA_049314475.1 Sediminibacterium sp. | reverse complement strand
ATTAAGCGTTGTTGAGGCTGATAGTCCATCGGCATGAAACTATAATTTTTACCCAAATAATTAAAGTGTAATGGTAAATTAAATCCAGTGACACAGTTCTTAAATTGGTAGGTCAATATTTTTTCTTTTTCATTATAACTATAACTGAATACTGGAATTTGAGTCGTTCTTAAATATTGATCAAATACTTTTTGAAAGACAAAACCAGCGCGTACAGAAATATAATTTTCAACTTGTTCTGTGGTCACAGTCTGATGGTAAAATTGTTTATTTAAGCCAATCAAAATACTTCTAAATAAACTATCGTTGTTAATGGCGTGACGAATGGAGTGCAATAAATTAGCACCTTTTGGATACATATCCCCGCTGCCTTCTTGATTCAATCCATATTTCCCAATGACTGGTATATCATTGCTGATATTTTTACGTAGGCCAAAATTGTATTCATCTCCCGCTTTTTTGCCATGAAAATATTCTGTGAATAAAGTTTCAGAATAACTCGTAAAACCTTCATGCACCCACATATCTGCTATATCTTTTGTACTGATATTATTGGCAAACCACTCATGCCCACTTTCGTGTACAATAATATAATCCCATTTTAATCCCCAGCCCGATCCAGATAAATCACGACCTAAATAGCCATTCAAATATTTATTACCATAGGCAATTGCGGACTGATGTTCCATACCCAAATGTGGGCTCTGCACTAACTGAAATCCATCCTCATAAAATGGATAGGGCCCAAACCAATACTCAAAAGCTTCCAACATTTTTGGCACTTGCTTAAACTGTTCAACTGCTTTGGAAGAATCAGACCTAAGCACCCAATAGCTCAAATCAAGTTTGCCTTTTAAGCCTTTATAAGTTTCCTTCCATCCTACATAGTCACCAATGTAGGGGATGATATTATAATTGTTGATAGGATTGGTTACTTGCCAACTGAATCGATTGTTATTACCAAGGTTGACCATATTCGTCTCCGTAACCTTTCTGCCATTGCCAATTGCAATTAAGTTTTTATCCTTTGGCACTTGAACGGTTAATTGTGCACCTTCTTCTGGTTCATCGGATTGATGGTCTTTACAAGGATACCAAACCGAAGCGCCTAAACCCTGACAAGCCACAGACACCCAAGGATGCCCATTGCTATCCTTCTTCCAAATCCATCCACCATCCCAAGGTGGTCGAATAGCTTCCTTGGGAACGCCATGATAAAAAATAGTTAATCCAAATTGCTGCCCTTTTGAAATTTGTTTTTCTATTTGTGCAAGTGCAATATTGTTGGATCTTGTAAATTGTAAACGAACAGCATGCATGCCTTCATTGACATTTGGCCATAACAAAATACTATCAATCACTAAAGGAGCTTGTAAATCAATTTGAATTTGTTTGGAAGGCTTTACCGCCAATGCTTTCCAGCTGACAACACCAACAATAGATTTAGCTTCATAATTAGGCGTAACATCTATTACATATCTTTTGATATCAAACCAATCTCTATTTTCATTTAAACTTCCTCTCAATATATCTGCCTCATTCACGAGGGGTTGAGAAGTAGTGGATAGTCCAATTAATAAGAATGATAATAAAATGTTTAAATGCTTCATATGAAAAATAGGTATTGAATTTTAAAAGTACACAAAACCTAATTATTCATCTTCTTTTTTCAATTTATCCTTAAATACTTTTTCAAATTTATCCAATTTTGGTCCAATCACATACCTACAATACCCTTGATTGGTATTGTTATTATAGTAGTTCTGGTGGTAAGACTCTGCAGAATAGAATTTTGTAAACGCAGTCACTTCTGTAATGATTGGCTTATCCCATGCTTTGCTAGCATCTAATTCCTTAATGTATTTTAGCGCCAATTCTTTTTGTTGGTCATTGTGGTAAAA
>JBMOFB010000184.1:0-1908 GCA_049314475.1 Sediminibacterium sp. | reverse complement strand
ACTATTCCACCGTAACGGACTTCGCTAGGTTTCTTGGCTTGTCTACATCAATCCCTTTAGCCACTCCTACATAATAACTCAATAATTGTAAAGGAATGACACTTAGTAATGGGGCAATCACTTCGTCGATTTCAGGTACAAACATGATATTGTCCGACATGGTTGGCAGGACGGTGTCACCTTCGGATGCAACAGCAATGATTTGACCTTTTCTTGCTTTAATTTCTTGGATATTAGAAACTACTTTTTCATAGTACAGGTCTTTGGTCGCTACAAAAACAACTGGTAAATTTTCATCCACCAAGGCAATCGGTCCGTGCTTCATTTCTGCTGCAGGATACCCTTCGGCATGGATATAGGTGATCTCTTTTAATTTCAATGCGCCCTCTAATGCAATTGGAAAATTAAAGCCTCTACCCAAATATAAAAAATCCTTAGCGCCTTTAAATTGTTGTGCAATTGCTTCAATTTTTGTAGTGTCTGCTAAAATTGTTTTTACTTTTTCTGGGACAGAAGCCAATTCATTGATTAAGTGTTCATAGCGTTCGTCAGAAATACTCCCTTTTGCCTTTGCTATTTTCAACGCCATCATGGTCAATACAGCTAATTGTCCTGTAAATGCCTTGGTACTAGCAACACCAATTTCAGGTCCTGCATGGGTATAAGCCCCAGCGTGACTCAATCTTGCGATACTACTTCCCACTGCATTCACCACACCAAATATAAAAGCACCTTTCTCTTTCGCGCTTTCTAATGCCACTAACGTATCCGCAGTTTCACCACTTTGAGAGATAGCAATAATCACATCACCTGGATGAATCACTGGGTTACGATATCTAAATTCTGATGCATATTCTACTTCCACAGGAATGCGACACAATTCTTCAATCATATATTCTGCAACTAATCCAGCATGCCAACTTGTGCCACATGCTACGATCATAATTCTTGAAGCTTTTGTCAATGCTTCTAAATGGTTGTCTACGCCAGCCATCACAATTTGTTGTTCCTCTTGTAATAGTCTACCTCTTAAGCAATCAAAAATAGTGGCAGGCTGCTCAAAAATTTCCTTCAACATAAAATGGTTATAGCCGCCTTTTTCAATGGCTGCTAATTCTATGTCTAATTTTTGAATAAAGGGTGTTTGCTTTTCGTTTCCTAAATTTTTCAAAATCAATTCGTCCTTCTTCACAATCGCAATTTCATAGTCATTCACATACACCACTTCCTTGGTATATTCAATGATAGGAGAGGCGTCACTCGCTAAAAAGTGTTCATCTTTCCCAATACCAATCACCAAAGGGCTTCCTTTACGCGCAGCAATGATGGTTTCAGGATCTTCTTGGTCTATTAGTAAGATGCAATAAGCACCTACGATTCTTTTTAAAGCAATACGCAAAGCCTCTTCTAAATTACTATTGTTATTTTCTTGGATGTCTTGAATGAAATTCAATAATACTTCGGTATCGGTATCACTTTTAAAAGTATATCCTTTAGAAAGTAGTTCTGTTTTAATTTGTGTATAGTTCTCGATAATTCCATTGTGCAACATGGCCAATCTGCCATTGTTAGATAAGTGCGGATGTGCATTGCGGTCAGATGGTTCGCCATGTGTAGCCCAACGGGTATGCCCAATGCAAATATTTGAATGCATATTTTTGCCTACAACTGCTTCTTCTAATTCAGCCACCTTGCCCTTTTTTTTATGTACCTGCAAAGTACCATCTTGAATAATGGCTACACCTGTACTATCGTAGCCACGATATTCTAATCGCTTTAATCCTTTCAATACAATTGGGTATGCTTCTCTATGACCAATATAACCTACGATTCCACACATATTTTGATGATTTGAACTTTATTCAATAATTTAAGCAAAAATAAACATTAATAATTTAATGTATGCAT
>JBMOFB010000183.1:0-1930 GCA_049314475.1 Sediminibacterium sp. | reverse complement strand
GTATTATCCAAAAATTGGACCCTTTACACAGTGTAAAATAGGCATAAAAATGATCTAAAACACCCGGCCTGAATCGATAAATTTGATCAGTAAGCGGGCATTTAGCCCGTTTTGCATCTATAATCTATTCAAAATCAATAAGATGAGCGAAAAAGTCTTCATATTCGATACGACCCTTAGAGATGGGGAACAGGTACCAGGTTGTAAATTGAACACCAAGGAGAAACTGGCTCTTGCTGTAAGGTTAGAGGAGCTAGGCGTGGACATTATAGAAGCAGGATTTCCCGTGTCAAGCCCAGGCGATTTTGATTCGGTGCATCAGATTGCAAAGACTTTAAAAAATACGGTGATTTGCGGATTAACAAGAGCGGTACAAAAAGACATCGAAGTGGCAGCCGAGGCATTGAAGCCAGCGGCACGTTTTAGAATCCACACAGGTATCGGCACATCCGACTTACACATTAAATACAAATTCAATAGTACAAGAGAAGCCATCATAGAGCGTGCAGTGCAAGCAGTGAAGATGGCAAGAAATTTTACAGATGATGTAGAGTTTTATGCAGAAGATGCAGGACGAACAGACAATGTGTATTTAGCACAAGTGATAGAAGCAGTGGTGAAAGCAGGCGCGACTACTTTAAATATACCAGACACCACTGGCTATTGTTTGCCATATCAGTATCAAGAGAAGATGGCTTACTTATGGAACAATGTGCACAATATTGACAAAGCAGTTTTGTCTTGTCATTGTCATAATGATTTAGGATTGGCCACAGCAAATTCAATTGCAGGTGTAATGGGTGGTGCAAGACAAATTGAATGTACGATTAATGGATTAGGGGAACGCGCAGGTAATACGGCATTAGAGGAAGTAGTGATGATTTTAAATCAACACAAAGACTTAGGTTTTTATACAAGCATCAATCCAAAATTATTAAATCCAATTAGTCGTGAAGTGTCGGATGTGATGCGCATGGCAGTGCAACCTAATAAAGCGATTGTAGGATCAAATGCGTTTTCACATTCATCAGGTATTCATCAGGATGGATTTTTGAAAGAAGCACAAACTTATGAGATCATGAATCCTGCAGAAGTTGGCGCAGAAGATAGTAAGATTGTGTTAACAGCAAGAAGCGGAAGATCAGCGCTAGCGCACCGTTTGCACAAATTAGGATATGATTTCAACCGAAACGATATTGACGCATTGTATGCGCTATTTGTAGATGTAGCAGATAAAAAGAAGGAAGTAGTAGAATCAGATTTACAAACAATGGCAGCAGCTTATCAGACAACAATGGTCTCTCAATAAGAGATCAATGAAAATAAATAATTGAACTATGGGTAATACATTATTTGGAAAAATTTGGGACAAGCATGTGGTGAAGCAAATCACAGATGGTCCGTCGGTATTGTATATCGACAAACATTTTATTCACGAAGTAACAAGTCCACAAGCATTTAGTGGTATTGAAAAAAGAGGCGCAACTATTTTTCGTCCAGCACAAATTGTGGCGACAGCAGATCATAATGTGCCTACCATGAATCAGCATTTACCAATTGCCGATCAGCTATCACGTTTTCAGGTAGATACATTAATTGACAATTGCAATAAACACGGTGTGACTTTGTATGGACTAGGACATCCAAACCAAGGGATCGTGCATGTAATAGGTCCAGAACTAGGTATCACACAACCAGGTATGACCATCGTTTGTGGCGACAGTCACACTTCCACACATGGTGCATTTGGATCGGTGGCATTTGGTATTGGCACAAGTGAGGTAGAAATGGTTTTTGCATCACAGTGTATTATGCAAACAAAGCCAAAGTCAATGCGCATCAATATCGAAGGCCAATTGAATGCGGGCGTGGTATCAAAAGATATTATTTTATACATCATTGCAAAAATATCTGCAAGTGGTGCAACAGG
>JBMOFB010000182.1:0-1942 GCA_049314475.1 Sediminibacterium sp. | reverse complement strand
GTTGCCGTATACACGCTTTCCAAGCGTGCTCCTTAAACCACTCGGACACCTCTCTATAAGGACTGCAAATGTAAAATAAAAAATTGGAGTTTTGAAATAAGGATAATTATAAGAAATGACAGAAAAAAGCTAATTTTATTCAAATTCTGTGCAAAATGGAAAAATCAAGGATTGACTTACCTATTGGTATTACACTTGACCGTTTTATTAAAAATCATCAAAGTCAATATCCAAATTCAGCAGGTGAATTATCACAGTTATTGAGGGATATTGCACTTGCGTCTAAAGTAGTGAATAGAGAAATTAATAAAGCTGGTCTTGTAGACATCATGGGTAATGTGGGTTTACAGAATTCAGGAGGTGATCATCAACAAAAGCTTGACTTACTTGCTAATATTAGATTTTCTAGGGCACTCTCTAAAGGGGGTGAGGCTTGTGGTATTGCATCAGAAGAAATAGAAACCTTTATTGATTTACAAAATAATGGAAAATACTTAGTTACCATTGACCCATTGGATGGCTCAAATAATATTGATGTGAATGTATCCATTGGTACCATTTTTTCAATTTATTTAAAAAAATCACCCATCAATGAACCCCTATGTGAAAATGATTTTTTGCAAAAAGGTAGGGATCAAATTGCTGGTGGATATATTTTATATGGCCCTTCTACTATGCTGGTTTATTCAACTGGAAATGGAGTAGATGGTTTTACATATGAAAGTACACTTGGGGAATATGTCTTATCACATCCGAGAATGCAATGCAACACAACAGGCAATTTTTACTCAATCAACGAAGGCTTAACTAAAGACATAATTGACCAAGGAATCAACGATTATATTGATGATTGCAAGGAAAAAAGAATGACTAGCAGGTATATTGGCTCTCTTGTTGCAGACTTTCATAGAAATTTATTAAAAGGGGGTGTGTTTTTATATCCACCCACTACTAATTATCCTAATGGAAAAATAAGATTATTATTTGAAGCCAATGCATTGGCTCTCATAGCTGAACAAGCTGGCGGATTAGCTGTAACAAATCATGAAAATATTTTAGACATTGTACCAACGAGTATCCACCAAAGAGTTCCATTGTATATTGGATCTAAAGAGATGGTTCAAACAATACAAAATAAATTAGCCTCACAATCCAAATAGCTTTTCTGCATTGTTTGTTGTGATAGCTGCAATTTCATGCAATGGCATGGACTTTATTTCGGCTAATTTTTTGGCGACTTCTATCATATATGCTGGCTCATTGGTTTTGCCTCGATAAGGCACAGGTGCTAAATAAGGTGCATCGGTTTCTAATACCAAGAATTCCATCGGGATATCTTTTACAGCTTCAGCAACGCCTGCATTTTTATAAGTCAATACACCGCCCAATCCCAAATGAAATCCCATGCCAATAATTTGTTCCGCAGATTCCTTACTGCCACTAAAACAATGAAAAACCCCTCGTAATCCTTTTTTAGCAAAGGGCTTCACCGCTTCTATGGTTTCTCCCATGGCATTTCTTGTATGAATCGCAATTGGTAGTTGCAAGTCTAGCGCCCACTGCATTTGTGTTTCAAAAACAAGTTGTTGTTCTTTCGCAAAAGTTTTATCCCAATAAAAATCCAACCCAATTTCACCAATCGCAATGAATTTTCTTTTCCCTATCCAATCTTCAACCAATTTTAATTCTTCTTTATAATTTTCTTTAACATAACATGGGTGCAAGCCCATCATAGCCATACAATGCCCAGGAAATTGTGCTTCTACTTTCAACATCGCATCCAATGTCGTGCTATCAATTGCGGGCATAAGAATTTTAGAGATACCAGCTTTAATGGAATTTTCTATGACCATATCCATAGAGCTTGTCAATTCCTCGGCATAAACGTGCGCATGTGTATCAATAAAATGCATAATCAACTGGTTTAAAGCACAAAAAAAGG
>JBMOFB010000181.1:0-1945 GCA_049314475.1 Sediminibacterium sp. | reverse complement strand
ACTCATCAAAGAATGGTAAATCGTAACCACCAAAATACATCGACGCCATAATCGCACTACTCATAATCATATTGATATATTCTGCGAATAAATAAAAGCCCAATTTCATAGAAGAGTATTCCTGATGGTATCCAAAGTTCAATTCATTCTCTGCCTCTGGTAAGTCGAATGGCGTTCTATTACACTCTGCCAATGAAGCAATAAAAAACAATAAAAAGCCCAAAGGCTGGTACACGATATTCCACCAGCTACCTTGTATTTGTTGTTCTACAATCGTCTTTAAACTTAAAGACCCCGTTGTCATTAATAAAGCAATCAAGGCCAAACCCATCGCTAATTCATAGCTAATGGCTTGCGATGCCGCTCTTAAAGAGGACATCAATGAAAACTTATTATTAGAAGCCCATCCTCCAATCATAATACCGTACACACCCATACTCACCACCGCAAATACATACAAAATACCAATATTAATATCTGCAATTTGTAAAGCAATTTTTCGGCCAAATAATTCAATATCTGAACCCCAAGGTATGACTGCACAAGTCATCAAACTAGCAGTCATTGCTAATGCTGGGCCCAAAATGAATAACCACTTATTGGCTGCGGTTGGGATAATCTCCTCTTTCATGATCAATTTTATACCATCAGCTAATGGTTGTAATAATCCAAAAGGACCAGCTCTGTTAGGACCCGGACGATCTTGTAAAATAGCAGCCACTTTTCTTTCTCCAAATGTGGTATACAAAGCAATGCCTAAACTGCCGAAAACAATTATAGCAATTAAGATTAATTTTTCTATCACCAGCCCCCAATCAAATGCAAGAATTGTCATGCTAAAATAATTATGCTTTATGAGTATTGTTTGTGTTAAAAGTATCCCCATGAGAAGGTCCTTGAATTTTACCTAAATGAATGTCAGGCTGATTCACTTCACTTTCATCATGAATATCCATCAATAAATGAGGCGCTCTGCCATCATTCACTGCAGTAAAAATTTCTGTTGGTTTAGTCGTACCGATATTACCAGCATAGTGTCCTTGTGCGATTACAGACTGTCTGCTAATTTCACGAGGCCCTTCGATGATCCAATCTGCAGTTTCCTTTTTATCAAAACGACAAACATTACAAATCCAACCTGGCTTGCCATCTGGTGTATCTTCTATCTCTCCCCATTGATCCTTTCTTGCAGTCACTCTATACACTTCGTCGCCTCTGTTCCATAAAGTCACTCTACCAGAACAAGTTGGACAATCACGGTGTGCATCCATTGGTTTTAAAAACCAAACACGATTTTTAAATCGGAATGTTTTATCTGTCAATGCACCCACCGGACATACATCAATCACGTTTCCTATAAATTCATTGTCTAAACTCTTTTCAATATGTGTTGCAATTTCTGCGTGGTCGCCTCTATCTAAAATTCCGTGCACTCTTTTATTCGTTAATTGGTCTGCAGTGAACACACAACGATAACATAAAATACAACGCGTCATGTGCAGTTGTATGTTTTTACCTAAATCGTGCTTTTTAAATGTCCTTCTTTGAAATTCATAACGTGTCTCGGCCTTGCCATGTTCAAAACTTAAATCTTGTAAATGACATTCACCAGCCTGATCACAAATAGGACAATCTAAAGGATGATTCAACAACAAAAACTCCACCACACCAGCTCTTGCATCCAATACTTTTTCACTCGTAATGTTCTTTACTTCCATTCCGTCCATCACAGTGGTACGGCAAGACGCAACCAACTTAGGCATTGGTCTTGGATCTTTTTCTGAACCCTTTGATACTTCTACCAAACAAGTTCTACACTTACCACCACTTCCTTCTAATTTGCTATAAAAACACATTGCTGGTGGTGCAACTTGACCGCCAATTAATCGTGCAGCTTGTAACACTGTCGTTCCTGCTGGAACTTCAATGGTAATGTTGTCGATTG
>JBMOFB010000180.1:0-1948 GCA_049314475.1 Sediminibacterium sp. | reverse complement strand
GTAATAACTATATGATACCAGGTATTGGTATTCAATGAACTTATACTTTTGATATTATAACCCATTGCTAAATCGGTTCCTGAACTCAGTATTAATTTATTATCGTTTACCGCCATTTCAAATAAATCAGCATTAGCCAAATTGCCAATTGAAACAACTGAATTGTTATTTAGCGTATTGAACTTAACCCAGGCCTCAATGGATCTAGAAGCAAATCCTGAAATTCCAGATGCTGTGGTTGTTCTTCCATAAATATTATTTATAAATAATGAACGGCCTCCATCTGCACTGAGCATTGGTGCAGCATTGGTCGTGTAATTTGAATTATTAAAAAAAACAAAACTAGACACTGCATTTGGAGTAAGGTCAATCCAGCATGTTGGGCATAGTTCACTGTTACCATTAAATCCGTGTCCATTTCCTGGATAACTATCTAAACTATTTGCATCAAATGTTGCTATTGCATCATCATTGGCATTTATTTGAATTATGTCATTTGCAAAATTGTTTTTTATACCTGATAAAGACATATTTAAAAATGTACCTTTATAATTATTCGCAGTTTTGTCTTTTAAGAATTTTACAGTCGTATTATTCTCTGTAGCATACCCTTGATTATTAAAATTATAATATAGTTTTAAACCTGATTCAGACCCTTCTATAGGCCTTCTCCAGTTGCCATTAATTTCGTTCACAGTTAATGCCTTATCCCAAAATCGAACTTCATCAAATACAACATTGGTGTAGCCTCCAATATTACCTATCATTAAATTAGCAGTAGCATTAAATGGAATAGTGTTTCTAGTAGTTGTCACTAATTCTCCATTGATATAATTTCTCCATGACAACCCATCATAAGTAGTTGTAATTTGATAGGATCTATTAATTGCAAAACCAGCTAGTGGAATATTGTCATTGTAATAGTTGTCTTTAATATAATTTCTTAAAACATCTCCTGAAAATTCATAAAATAAAAAACTACCCGCTGTATAGGTTAAGCCGTCAGCTGCTGTTGTAAAACCTATAAAGCCCCTAGATGCTGTCTTTTGAACTAATTTAGTTACCCAAAATTGTATCGTGTAGGGTGTCGCATCAGTAAAGTTGAACGAAAAGTCACTTTTAATAGCAGGATATGTATTTGCTGTCAAACCTGATGTAGCAGATTCGAAATTAAAAGCTGTATTTGCAGTAATTATTGAAGGATAAGCATTGTTATTAATTAGTAATGCATGTGGCAATATCGCTTGTGCATTCAAAAGATAAATAATAAAAAAGCCAACTATTGTACAATATGTTTTCATGTTAAAAATTTTGAACAGCCGATGCAAAATAGGTGGACCCATCATATACAATCGTAATTAAATCTATTTTACCAGCGGTGGTAGTAATAATAGGCACTAAACTACCTGACCATTTCCAAGTTGTTGGAAAACTCACACTGTATGTGCCACCTTGAATAAACTGAATAACATAGGTACCTGTTTTTGCATTGGATAAACTAAGCGTGGATATACTTGCGCCAAGACTTACTTTAAAAATATTACTAAGCGATAAATCTATTGTGGTGGAGGACGCAGCAGTGACTGCATTAGTCGCATTCAAATAAAATGATTTCGCATTGACTGCACCACTTGTTTTAATATCGGTTACACTAGTATTACCCAATTGAATAGTATTAGCCGCTGTTGTTGTAGCTTGATGACCAATAGCAGTTGAATTCTCATAACCTGCAGAAGAGGACGCACCAATCGCAGTAGCAGAATTACCTGTACTATTTGAAGCAATACCTATCGCTACAGCATTGTTGCCTTGACCATTTTGTGCTGCACTAGTTCCAATCGCAATTGAATTTAATCCTTGACTTGTTTTACCTGCGTTGTAACCAATGGCGACTGCTGCTAAACTTTGAGTTGTTTGTCCTGCGTTGTAACCAATTGCAACTGCTGCT
>JBMOFB010000179.1:0-1997 GCA_049314475.1 Sediminibacterium sp. | reverse complement strand
TTTATTAATATGGTTTAGATTAATTCTGTACCAACATTTTTTCTGCGTTCTCTGCCATTTGTAAGGCTTCGATGAATTCATCAATTTCTCCATTGACTACAGCATCTAAATTATAGGAAGTGACATTCACACGGTGGTCTGTAACCCTTCCCTGTGGCCAGTTATAGGTTCTAATTTTTGCACTTCGATCTCCAGTGCTTACCAATGTTTTACGATGTCTTGAAATTTCATCTTCTTGTTTGCGTACTTGCTCCTCAAATAATTTAGTACGCATCATGCCCATTGCTTTTTCACGGTTACCTAACTGCGAACGCTCTGTTTGACAGATGATCACCGTACCTGTTGGAATATGCGTTAACATCACTTTGGTTTCTACCTTGTTTACATTCTGTCCACCTGCACCTCCACTTCGAGATGTTTCCATTTTCACATCTGCAGGATTCAACACAAAATCCACTTCTTCTGCTTCTGGCATCACAGCCACCGTAGCTGCCGAAGTATGCACCCTGCCTTGTGTTTCCGTAGAAGGCACACGTTGTACTCGGTGTACACCACTTTCAAATTTCATAGTACCATATACATCCTCACCCACAACTTCTAATATCACTTCTTTATAGCCACCCACTGAACCTTCACTCTCACTTACTAATGCGACTTTCCATCCTTTTTTCTGACAATACCTTGTGTACATGGTCAATAAATCGCCAACAAATAAACTTGCCTCGTCGCCACCAGTACCTGCTCTTAATTCAATGATCGCATTCTTATCGTCCTGCGGATCTTTTGGAATCAATAATTTAGTCAACTCTTTTTCTAAAGTTTCTTTTTCTTCTTCTAGTGCAGGCAATTCCATTTTCGCTAATTCACGCATGTCTGCATCATCTCCGTTCAAAGATTCTTTTGCAAATTTATGTTCCGCTAAAACTTTTACGTAGCGCTCATAAGGAATGACGATTTTCTCTAAAGAACGGTATTCCTTACTGAACTTGCCAAATTCGGATTGGTTATTTATAATTTCTGGATTGGTCAAAGCCACCCCTACCTGATCAAATCTAGCTTTTATGGCTTCTAATTTATCTAACATAGTCGTTTTTCTGTGCGCAAAAATAGCTATTTTAGTTGTTAATTAAAAGGATCCCACACATGAAATACCTATCTGTCCTACTTTGCGCAATCAGTATCACAGGATTTAGCCAAAAAATTCACTTTAAATCCGTCCTAGTTGATACACACAACGACGCAGTTACGGCATGCATCGAAAAGAAAGTAAGTTTTGACCAAGACTTGACTGGGATCAATCATTCGGATTTAAAAAGATTCAAAGAAGGTGGATTGGATTATCAATTATTTTCAATTTGGTGTGATGGGGAAAAAGTAAATCCTTATGCATGGGCTATGAGGGAGATGGATACGATAGATGCAGTGGCTGCAAGAAATCCTGATAAAATGGTAGTGGCTAAAGATTGGAAGACAATTCAAGCTGCTTTAAAAGCTGGAAAGGTTGTTGCACAATATGGTGTGGAAGGCGGACACATGATCGAAGATGATATTAAAAGGTTAGATACATTTTACAACCGCGGTGTGCGTTACATGACATTGACATGGAACAATTCACCATCATGGGCAAGTTCACATACGGCAGAAAATAGTTCAAAATACACAGGTCATAAAGGCTTGAACGATTTTGGAAAACAAATCATTCAAAGAATGAATCAATTGGGCATCATCGTAGATATTTCTCATGTAGGAGAAAAAACCTTTTGGGATGCCATCAATACAACCACCAAGCCTGTGATTGCCTCTCATAGCAATGCTTATAGTATTTGCCCGGTAACAAGAAATTTAAAAGACGATCAAATTAAAGCTGTCGGAAAAAATGGTGGTGTGATTTGCTTGAACTTTTTCTCGGGATTTGTAGACAGCAATTTTAGTAAAAAAGATATGGCTTTTAGAAAAGCACATGCAGCAGAAGTAGATTCTCTTTTAGCTACAGGCAT
>JBMOFB010000178.1:0-2012 GCA_049314475.1 Sediminibacterium sp. | reverse complement strand
GCGTAAATGTGCACAGCTAATTGAACTTGCGTATCAATCGCACCCACGCCGTAATTGATTCCAAATAAAGTTCTATCAATTGGGAAAAATGCTTCTGCAAAGAAACCTTTCTCGTCTGCATTTCTGATGATTGCTTCAAAACTGATATCCTTTGTAAAACCTTTTAAAGTCAATGAACCAGTTAAAGTTGCTCTATCAGCAGTGGTATACTTTACAGAACTGATATTAAATGTAGCTTGGCCAAACTTAGCTACATCAAAAAAATCAGCAGAAGCTAAATGACCAGCTAATTTGTCACCTGCAGCATCTGTTACTTTCATACCAGCAACATCTACTACAAAAGATCCACCAACTAATTTGCCACCGTCAATGTTAACCGTACCAGACTTTACAGGAATTGTACCAGTGTGGAAATCACTCTTTTTAGAACCTGTGAAATCTACTCTACTCTTTTGAGCTGTTACTGTAAAAGTTTCAACTGGTTTTGTAGGTGTTGGATTGTTAAAAGAGAACAATACGACAGTAGCAACTGCGAATACCGAAGAAAAAATGATTTTTTTCATATTTGTTGTTTTTTTTAATTTTTATAATTTGAGCTCGAAAAGAATTAACAAATTAGGATTCTTTTGGTTTAGTTTATTATTAAATTAAGAACAATCTTTTAATTTTT
Source organism: Sediminibacterium sp. (assembly GCA_049314475.1). GTDB lineage: Bacteria > Bacteroidota > Bacteroidia > Chitinophagales > Chitinophagaceae > Sediminibacterium. Next base: position 1,342 of record JBMOFB010000178.1, on the reverse strand, counting down.
TGACTAAAAACACATTTCAAAGATACAAATCAATGTTTAAACAACAAAATTAAACATTGCTTCTGTTTTCAATCTATTTTCACTAAATAATTTGCCAATTATCTATTAACTTCGCCAAAATTCCTAACTATGAACCTGCATGAATATCAAGCAAAAGAATTACTAAAAAAGTACAATGTTCCTGTTCAAGAGGGTGTAGCCGTTGACAACGTTGATGACGCAGTCGCTGCTTACCAAAAAATTGCCACAGAAACCAATAACAAATTTGCTGTAGTTAAAGCTCAAATACACGCAGGTGGTCGTGGGAAGGGTAAAATCAATGGATCTGAACAAAGAGGTGTTGCTGTTGGTAAATCTGCAGAAGACATCGAAAACATTGCAAAAAACATCCTTGGTGGCACTTTGGTGACCATTCAAACTGGCCCTGCTGGAAAAGTAGTTAGCAAAATTTTAGTAGCGCAAGACGTTTATTATGAAGGTCCTCAACCAACTAAAGAATTATACTTGTCTATCTTATTAGACCGTGCTAAAGGCATGAATGTGGTGATGTATAGCACAGAAGGTGGAATGGATATCGAAGAAGTTGCACACAATACCCCAGAAAAAATATTTAAAGAGTGGGTGCACCCAGGTGGTGGCTTACAAGGTTTCCAAGCAAGAAAAATCGCTTTCAACTTAGGTTTAAGTGGAGATGCATTTAAAAGCTGCGTGAAATTTGTCACTAACTTATACAACGCTTACGTTGGTTTAGATTGTGGTATGTTAGAGATCAATCCGCTTTTCAAAACAGCAGATGACAAAATTATTGCAGTTGATTGTAAAATGAATATCGATGATAGCGCATTAATGCGTCACCCAGATTTATTGGCAATGAGAGATGTAACAGAGGAAGATCCAACAGAAGTAGAAGCTGGTGAATTCAATTTGAACTTCGTTAAATTAGATGGTAATGTGGGTTGTATGGTGAACGGCGCTGGTTTGGCAATGGCAACCATGGATATGATTAAATTAAGTGGTGGTGAGCCAGCTAACTTCTTGGACGTAGGTGGTTCTGCTAATGCTCAAACAGTGGAAGCAGGATTCAGAATTATCATGAAAGATCCTAATGTAAAAGCTATTTTGATCAATATATTCGGTGGTATCGTTCGTTGCGATCGTGTTGCTGCTGGTGTGATTGAAGCATTCAACAAATTAGGCAATATAGACATTCCAATCATTGTACGTTTACAAGGTACGAATGCAGTAGAAGCCAAGAAATTAATAGACGAGAGTGGCTTAAAAGTTCAATCTGCGATTTTATTGAGTGAAGCGGCAGATTTGGTGAAGCAAGCTGTAGCTTAAT
>JBMOFB010000177.1:0-2016 GCA_049314475.1 Sediminibacterium sp. | reverse complement strand
CACAATCAAGTGCAAATTTTTGTAGCCATTATCATTGGTGCTTTAACAGCAATTGGGCAGTTTTTGAAATACAAGACAACGCCAATGGCTTATTTTAAAAAGCAAATGTTATGGCCAGTCATCATTACCATCCTTATTAGTATTGTTATTTTTGTTTTTGTTGGAGTGGCTTATGACGATAAAGGGGCTGGATTTTTAGCGGCTATTTATATTGCCATTGTAACCTCTGTCTTTGCGATTGTTGGAAATATTTCTTATTGGTCTGTGGTCTTAAAAGGAAAGCTAAAATCTGCCAGTTCTTCTATTGGGCATATTGGTTTTGGTTTGGTATTAACAGGTATATTTATTTCTTCTGCGAATAAAACCACATTAAGCTACAATACAACAGGAATAAGTCCTTTAAGAGTGGACTCTACCCAGAAAAAAAGTCCAGTAGGCGATCCAAGAGAAAACTTAACTTTATTTGAGACCATCGAAACAGATATGGGCAAGTACAATGTGACGTATTTAAGAGACACATTTGATGCTTTAGGAAAAAGATATTTTGAATTGAATTTTAAAGAAAAGAAAACAGGGGAAACTTTTAAATTATATCCAGATGTATTAAAAAATAATAAGGGCATGGAAGGCTTCTCTGCTAATCCATCTTCGAAACATTATTTGCATAAAGATATATTTGTCTACGTGACCTCTTTTCAAGACCATACAGAAGAGGATACCACAAGGTTTAATCCAATTAATATTACCGTAGGCGACTCAATTTTTTACAGCAATGGTTATATTAAATTAGAAAAAGTCAATGTGAATCCTCCAGGTGATAGAGCAGCAGGTGTGAACGAATTAAGACTACAATTGAATGTGGTTTCTAAAGAAGGCTTAAAATATGTTGCAGAACCTGGTATTTTATTAGAAGGATTGAATCTGACTTCTAAAGTGGACACGGTGAAGGCGCAGAACTTAGTGTTGAGTTTTAATAAAGTGATTGATCAAGAAAAAGGTATTTTAGAAATTGGCGTGAAAGAATCAAGTTCACTAACCAACCTTATTACATTAAAAGTGTATGAGTTCCCTTGGATTAATTTAGTATGGCTGGGCGTGATTGTAACGACCATTGGCTTTATGATGGGTGCCTTTTATCGTTTTAAGAAGTAGGGTTACTTTTTGTATATTAATGTATCAATGAATATGAGATCCATTTTTTGTATACTACTTTTTTTAGTGACAACTAGTTTGCCAGAACAACTGCTTGCGCAAAATAGCCAGTACGATACATTAAGGGTGGAGGCTTATATTACTCCAGAGGGCGATACAATTCCTCAATCTTGGTTGCCAACAGTGCTGGTTTCAGCAGTTCAAACTCAGGCTTTAAAAAACTATTGGAACAATTGGACAAGATTGCGCAATGCGGTATATGTGACTTATCCTTATGCTGTAAAAGCGAGTAAAGTCATACGCTCAGTGAATGCACAATTGGCAGGTGTGCAGGACGAAAAATTAAGAAAGCAGATTATTAAGTCTAGAGAAAAAGAATTGAAAAGGGATTTCGCAGATAAGGTGACCAATTTATCTGTCTATCAAGGTAAGGTCCTTATGAAGTTAATCAACCGAGAAACCGGTAATAATTGCTACCAGTTAATTAAGGAATACAAAGGGGGATTGAGTGCTGGAGTTTGGCAAACTGTGGCCTTTGTTTTTGGCAGTAGTTTAAAACAGCCCTATAGCCCTAATGGGGAAGATCAAGAAATTGAAAAATTGGTTTTAGAAGTACAAAAAGTATACGGTAATAAGGGTTAATTTACAATGCTAAATTGGGATAGGTTTTTGGGGTAGGTTTTTGTACCTTTACCCGAATAGATTATATCCTATGAGCGACGAAAAAAGTTTAAATTTTATTGAAGAAATTATCTCCCAAGATCTAGCGGCTGGGAAGCATAAAAGCATATTGACTAGGTTCCCGCCAGAGCCGAATGGCTATTTACATATTGGTCATGCAAAAAGTATTTGTTTAAATTTTGG
>JBMOFB010000176.1:0-2017 GCA_049314475.1 Sediminibacterium sp. | reverse complement strand
GCTTTTCCAGTGGCGTCTTGGAAGATCGCGTAACTTGAATTTAAGCCACGGCCTTGTAAAAACATTCTTCTTAAAGAAGTACCTGATCCTTTTGGTGCAACTAAAATAACATCTACATCTGCTGGAGGCACTATGCCTGTTTGCTCTTTATAAGTAATACCAAAGCCATGAGAAAAATACAATGCCTTGCCTGGCGTTAAATGTTTTTTTACTGTTGGCCACATAGCAATTTGCGCAGCGTCACTCAATAAATAACAGATAATAGTGCCTTTCTCTAATGCTTCTTCTATTTCAAATAAGGTTTGGCCTGGAACAAATCCGTCAGCAATTGCCTTATCCCAAGATTTTGAATTTTTTCTTTGACCAACAATTACATTTACCCCATTTTCTTTTTGGTTCAATGCTTGACCTGGTCCTTGTACACCATATCCAATCACAGCGACTACTTCATTTTTTAATACTTCTTGTGCTTTTGCTAATGGGAACTCTTCGCGTGTTACTACATTTTCTTCGGTGCCTCCGAAATTTAATTTTGCCATGATTTGTTTAGTTTATAGTTTAAAATATTTAATTGTTAAAATTTTACATTGTGAACACATTGCCTCTTTGACCCAGGTATTCATTTTCTACTAATTCTGTTCCTGGCTTTGTCTTTTCAAAGTCTTTTAATTTTTCATGGAAGCCTGCGCTTTCTTTAATGATGGCCACTCTTGCGCTTCTTACAAATTCTACCAAGCCAAATGGCACCAATGCTTCCATTAATTTATTGGTTTCCTCTCTATGTCCTGTGGTTTCAAAAACAATAAAGTCTTTTCTAATAGCCACCGCTCTTGCGCCAAACTCTCTCAATAATCTTTCTACTTTTACTTTCTCTGTGATCTCATCCGATAAAACTTTATACAATGCCAATTCCTGCCATACAATTTCATCGTTGGTATTATAATAAGCCTTTAAAACTTCTACCTGTTTTTCGATTTGTCGCACAATTTTAAGCACCACATCTCTGGACTCTACCACGACGATGGTAAAGCGGTGTATGCCTTGCACTTCCGAGGGAGAGGTATTTAAACTCTCCACATTTATTTTTCTTCTCGAAAAAATAATGGCAATACGATTTAATAAACCAACTTGGTTTTCGGTATACACCGTGATTGTAAATTCTTGTTTTTCGTTTTCCATAATTTTACTTTATAAAAATATTTGACCTAACTACCTTCGGTCGAATTTTACTTCAATCTTATTTTAAACGGATTTCTGAAACACTACACCCCTGTGGCACCATTGGGAATACATTGTTTTCCTTACCCACCATCACTTCCAATACATAAGAACCTTTATGCCCTAACATCTTTGTGACTGCTTCTACTAAGTCTTCGCGCTTACTAACTTTTGCAGCAGCTATCTTATATGAATTTGCCAGCATCACATAATCAGGGCTTTCTATATCCACAAAACTGTAGCGCTTGTCCATGAACAATTGCTGCCATTGACGCACCATGCCCAAAAATTCATTGTTTAAAATCATCACTTTTACTTCTACACCAGTTTGCATGATCGTGCCAAACTCTTGTAATGTCATTTGTATGCCGCCATCTCCAATAACTGCAATGACTGTTCTTTCTGGCGCGCCAAACTTGGCACCGATGGCTGCTGGCAATCCAAATCCCATGGTACCCAATCCACCCGATGTCACATTGCTTCTTGTTTGATTAAATTTTGCATACCTACAAGTCACCATCTGATGTTGTCCCACGTCGGTTACCATCACGGCATCTCCTTTTGTAATTTCGTTCACCGCATGAATCACTTCGGCCATCGTCATTTCTTCACTGCTAGGATGCATCTCGTCTTTAATGCATTGCTCGTATTCTTCTTTTGCATATCCTGCAAAAACTTGTAACCACTCGCTTCTATCTTTTTGTTCGATGCCCTCAGTTAATAAGGGTAGGGTTTCTTTACAGTCACCCCATACACCCACATGGGCTAAAACATTTTTATCGATCTCTGACGGATCAAT
>JBMOFB010000175.1:0-2023 GCA_049314475.1 Sediminibacterium sp. | reverse complement strand
GGTAGGCGTCAAACATTTTACGAAAAGTCTTATGCCTTGCGATGTGCGCATTCACTGTGGCTTCATCTTCTTCCATATTCCCCCAAACCAATGCAATATATTTACGTTCAACCGTATGATTAAAAAATTGTTTTGCTAAATGACTAGCAGCTTCGGGTGTCTTTGCAAGTACAATTAAGCCAGTGGTGTTTTTATCTATTCGATGCACCAATCCAAATCTTGGTAATATTTCCTCATTCAAATTTGGGTTCTGTTGCAATAAATGAAATGCCACCCCATTGAGTAAGGTGCCAGAATAATTTCCAATACCAGGATGTACCACCATATTGGATGGTTTATTAATGACCATGATGGCATCATCTTCATATACAATGTCTAATGCCATTTCCTCTGGCTTCAATTCGGTGTAATCAGGGTTAACATAACTCATATACACCACTTCATCCCCCGGTCGAGTGCGGTAATTGCTTTTAATCACTTTGCCATTCACCGTTAAAAATCCGCCTTCAATCCCGTTTTGTAGTTTACTTCTTGTAAGTCCTACAATTCTCATTTGAACCCATTTGTCGATGCGCATAGGTTCCTGTCCCTTATCTACGACAAAAGTCAGTTTCTCATACACATCTTCGTTTTCTATTTGAAGCTCTTCGGTTGACATGATGCAAAAGTAAGTTATTGAAGCTTAGTTTGTAACTTTGTTCCATGCGCCAACAAGTAATTTTTGAAGATTTAGGCATTCAATCCTACCAACCCACTTGGGACTACCAAGAACAGCTTTTAAAAACAGCAGTTGCGCTTAAGACAGAGGCGAGGACTGCAGGCAAGGAAGCCAATGAGGCTGCGACACAACATCGATTCATTTTAGTGGAGCATCCACCTGTTTTTACATTGGGTAAAAATGGCAACAGGTCCAATGTATTGGTGTCCGATGAACAATTAAAAGTATTGGGTATTGAGTATTTTCATATTAATAGAGGTGGAGATATCACTTATCATGGTTTGCAACAAGTGGTGGGGTATCCTATTATTGATTTAGATAAGTTTAAGCCAGACTTGGGATGGTATTTGAGAAGTTTAGAGGAAGTGATTATCCAAGTGCTTGCCGAATATGGATTAAAAGGCGAAAGAAGCGCTGGTGAAACTGGTGTATGGCTAGACCCGCATGATCCATTTGTAGCAAGAAAAATTTGTGCCATGGGGATTAAGTGTAGTCGATGGATTACCATGCATGGATTCGCTTTAAATGTGAATACCGATTTATCCCATTTTGAATTCATTGTACCCTGCGGTATAGAAGGAAAGACCGTAACTTCTTTAGAAAAAGAATTAGGAAGGCAAGTAGATTACGAGGAAGTGAAGCAAAAAATAAAATTCCATTTCCAAGCCATCTTTGATTGCGAATTAGTTTAACAGAATTTCAAACTACCTACTGGCAAAGATCGATTCCCCTGCAAACCTCCACTGTGTATGACTAAAATGGATGCATCTTTTTCAAAATAATTTTCTTGAATCAATTGCTCAACACCAAAAAGCAACTTACTGGTGTAGACAATATCAGTTGGTATCTTTTCTGTATCCCAAAGCCTGTTCATAAAATCAATCATCTTAGGATTAGTTTTGGCATAACCCCCTTGATGAAATTGATGCAGTAAAGTATAGGGGCTGTTTTTATCAATTAACAACACATTGATTTCATTTTCGATACTCCCCTCGTTTTTTAAAACCGGAATACCGATGATTTTTTGATTAGGACTTGCAGCATTGATACAACCAGCAAGCATAGTGCCTGTGCCAACTGCACAAACTATATAATTGTAATGGGCTGTATCGTTCTCTGTTAAAATAGTTGCAGCACCTTTGGCCCCAATAGTGCCATAACCACCTTCGTCTATAAAATAAGTATCAGATTTGGTAGCACTTAGTTCTAAAATACTTGCTTTTTTAGTTTGAAAATCGGTCCTGCCTAAGTAGACCAATTCCATACCATAGGCTTTTGCTTCTTCCAAGCTAGGCGTCATTGGTT
>JBMOFB010000174.1:0-2024 GCA_049314475.1 Sediminibacterium sp. | reverse complement strand
TTAGTATGACCTTGCCATTAATCATCTTAGCAGTTTTAAGTGCTGTGGGTGGTGCAATGGGTGTACCGGAAATATTAGGCGGACATCATTGGTTAGGACAGCATTTGTCCAGCATCATTGGAGCGGGAGAAGCATTGCATTTATCTCATACGACCGAATGGATTTTAATGGGAAGTTCTGTTATCATTGCAGTATTGGCTTTATTGATTGCAGTAGGCAAATACAGCAAACAAGCGGATGGAGCACCACAAACTGCATTGGGTAAATTTTTATACAATAAGTGGTTGGTGGACGAATTATACGAAAAGGCGATTGTACAACCATTGAATCGTTTTGCTGGCTTCTTAAAAGAAGTGGTAGAGAAAAATATCATTGATGGTGTTGTAAATGGCACCGGGAAAATAGTGCAGTACGGAGCAAGACAAACACGTTTAATACAAAGCGGCCAAGTAGGGTATTATATTTTATTTATGGTGTTGAGTATCGTTTTGTTATTCCTTATATGGTTTAATGATATTACCATCACTCGATTCTTTCATAATTTGATCCAATAAATTTTTAGCAATAATGGTATTACTTTCAATTCTATCTATTCCGTTTATCGCAGCAATCATTTTGCTATTTGTTAAACCCAATGAAAAGGCGAATTATATTGCGATTGCATCCACTGGGATCACCTTAGCACTTGCTTTGAATATTGCATTCAATGGAGCCCCTATTTTTGATGCAAGTTGGATACCAAGCATCAATGCAAGATTTGTTTTAACTGCAGATGGCTTGTCTAAAATTTTACTTTTATTGACAGGGATTAGTTTCCCTGCCATATTTATTGCGACTTCTAAAAATGAAATTAAAAATAGGTCTCAATTTTTGTCATTGATGTTATTTACACAAACAGGATTATTGGGTGTGTTTTTAGCAGGAGATGCATTGTTGTTTTATTTTTTCTGGGAATTGGCATTGATTCCAGTGTATTTTCTTTGCTCAATTTGGGGAGGAGAGAAGCGTGTTGCGGTGACTTTTAAATTCTTTATTTATACTTTCTTAGGATCTTTATTCATGTTGATTGGTATCATTTTGGTGTACACACATACTGCTGATCAAAGTTTTGCGTTACAAGCATTTAAACAAGCTTCTTTAACAACAGGACAACAATTAACAGCATTTGCTTTATTTTTTACAGCCTTTGCTATTAAAATGCCCATCTTCCCTTTACACACATGGCAGCCAGATGCATACGAACAATCGCCTACAGCTGTGACGATGGTATTGAGTGCGGTGATGGTTAAGATGGGTTTATATGGTGTAATGAGATGGTTAATGCCATTATTCCCAGATGCATTTAGCGCGCATTCGAATTTTGTTGTCACCCTTTCTGTGATTGGCATTCTTTATGCCTCATTTATTGCTATTCGTCAAGATGACATGAAGCGCTTAATCGCATACTCTTCGATTGCGCACATTGGCTTAATGAGTGCAGCATTGTTTACCAATACCGAAATTGGTGTTCAAGGTGTTTTGATACAATTATTTTCACACGGAATAAATGTATTAGGTCTTTGGATCATCACTGACATTATAGAGCAACAAACAGGCACAAGGTCTTTAAAAGAGATGGGTGGGCTTGCTAAACAAAATCCAACATTGGGTATTTTGCTTGTAGGATTTGCCTTCGCCAATATCGCATTGCCATTAACCAATTCATTTGTGGGTGAGTTTTTAATGTTGAATAGTTTATTCCAATTCAATCCTTGGATAGCAGCTGCTGCCGGAATTAGTGTGGTATTGGCTGCTATTTATACATTGAATATGGTTCAAAAATGTGCGTATGGCGAAGTGAGTGAAAAAATAAACAAGATGCAAACACCGAATGTACCTGCTCAGTTTGTATTGATCCTGTTGTTAATTGTAGTGATCATTTTTGGAGTATATCCTGCTCCTTTATTTGATTTAACTGCAGATACATTAAAACAATTATTTATCAAATAATTAAATGAATTTATAATGAACGCAATTATTGCTTC
>JBMOFB010000173.1:0-2031 GCA_049314475.1 Sediminibacterium sp. | reverse complement strand
TTCAGGGCTATCCTTATGGCAATGTATTTGACTGGTTGCAATTCATCAAAGCAGAAAATAAGCAAGGCAATATTAGTGCGGATGAGTGTGCCGAAATAATTAAAAAATTAAGTTTCAAAAGTTTTGAAAGCCCATTTAAAGTGCTGGTCATGTGGATGCCAGAATACTTGGGCAAGGAAGGCAATAAATTATTAAAGCTGATTGAGGAACCTCCAGCTGATACCATTTTTTTATTGGTGGCCAATTCCGAAGAGCAAATTCTGCCTACAATCCTTAGTAGATGTCAATTTATCCGAGTGCCTAGATTGACCAATGCAGACATTGCAGCTGCACTAGAGCAAAGGGCGAAACTAAGTCCAGAAAAGGCGCAACTCATTGCGGCCATGTCGGATGGAAATTATAGAGAGGCACTTCACCTAGTACAACACAGTGATAGCGATTTTTTAGACCAAATAAGGGACTGGCTCAATGCCATCCTCAAAAATGGGCCCTTAGCTCAAATGAAGTGGGTAGACGAGGTCAGTAAATTAGGGAGGGAGCAGCAAAAACAATTCCTAAAATACTTTAACCACTTACTAGAGCAAAGCATCCGCATGAAAGTATTGGGTGCGGACCTGCCTTTAGACCCAGATTTAAAGGATTTTGCCCTTAGGATCAACAAAATTGCTGGAGTTGGCCAATTAGAGGCGATTATTCAAGAATTAGACAAAGCAGTCTATTATATAGAGCGAAATGCCAATGCCAAGATGTTATTTATGGCAATGGGTATCAAGTTCTATCATATCATTCGCAACAAAACCTTAATTTTGACATAGACATCAATCTAGGGAGTTAGGATTTGAAGAAAGTGGGTGTCGGGTATTTCAATTTATAACAGTTAGAATTTGAATATATGGGATGTGGATCATGCGGCACGGGTACGCCCAATGGCTGCAAAAGTAATGGAGGCTGTAGTACAGGTGGATGTAATAGACTAAATGTACATGACTGGTTAAGAGACTTGCCTGTGGATGACACAGAGAGTCAATGTAGGGTGGTAGAAGTAAGCTTCAAACAAGGAAGCCGAAAAGATTTTTTTAGAAACCCTACTTTCCAAATTTTTGAAAAAGGAGATTATGTGACCGTTGAGGGCGTGAACGGCTTCGACGTAGGAGAAATTTCTTTGACTGGAGAGCTCGTTCGTATGCAATTGAAGAAAAGCGGTACGGATGAATTCCATCCCGAGATCAAAAAAATCCTTAGAGCAAGTACAGATAAAGATATCGAGACCTTTAAGATAAGTAAGAGTAGAGAATCAGATATGTTGGCTCGAAGCAGGGCATATGCAAGAGATTTGAAATTACAGATGAAATTGAGTGAGATTGAATTGCAGGCGGATGGTAAAAAAGGTACATTCTTCTACACAGCCGATGACCGTATTGACTTTAGAGAACTCATCCGCATTTTCGCAGGCGAGTTTAAGGTTAAAGTAGAAATGCGACAAATTGGTATACGTCAAGAAGCTGCAAAAGTGGGTGGTATTGGAAGCTGTGGTCGCGAACTTTGTTGCAGCACCTGGTTACATGATTTCAAAAGTGTGAACACCACTGCTGCGCGTTACCAAAATTTATCCATCAATCAAACCAAATTAAGTGGCCAATGTGGTCGATTAAAATGTTGTTTGAATTTTGAATTAGATACTTATTTAGATGCATTACAAGCCTTCCCTGATTACGCAGACAATTTACAAACAGCCATGGGGACTGCATTTTTAATTAAGAAAGATATTTTTAAAAATCTAATGTGGTATACCCTTCCAAATAATACCAAACATTTTCCTTTAACGATAGAACGCGTTAAGGAAATTAAAAAACTGAATCAGCAGGGTATAGCAGTAGAGGAATTGGAGCCTGTAGAAATCACAAGTAAGAACAAAGAAGTAGAACCTGAATTTGTTGAGTTAGTGGGTCAGATAAGTTTACGCTCATTAGAAAAGAACGACCGACGCAGAAAAGATCAACAGAGAAATTATAGAGAAACTCAAGGGCCAAA
>JBMOFB010000172.1:0-2069 GCA_049314475.1 Sediminibacterium sp. | reverse complement strand
AGCCGCATTGTCAAAATAGATTCTCTGCATGATTGCTAAATTACTGAATTTTAAGAATTAGCTGAATAATTTTATCTGCTAATACATCTGCAGCTTCCTGCGTCTTTGCTTCAGTATAAATGCGCATAATTGGTTCTGTATTACTTGATCTTAAGTGCACCCATTCGTTTTCAAAGTCTATCTTTAATCCATCTACATCATTCATTGGGAAAGCAGAAAATTCTTTTTTCAATTGTTCGAATATCGTTGACAAAGAAAGGTTTGCATTCAGGTCCATCTTTTTCTTGCTCATAAAATATGCAGGATAACTCGCTCTCAAACTCGAACAGGTTTTACCTGATTTTGCAAGATGCGATAAGAACAATGCAATACCAATTAAAGCATCTCTACCATAATGTAAATCTGGCACAATGATACCGCCATTGCCTTCTCCACCAATCACTGCTTTTTCGGCCTTCATTTTTGTCACCACATTCACTTCGCCAACTGCACTTGCAAAATAATTGCAACCATGTTGCTCAGTGACATCTCTTAATGCCCTAGTAGAGGATAAATTACTCACCGAAGCGCCTTTTGTATATTGTAAAATATAATCTGCAACTGCTACCAGAGTGTATTCTTCTCCAAATAAATTGCCATCCTCACTCACAAAGCATAAACGATCCACATCCGGATCGACAGCAATACCTACATGTGCTTTTTCTTTGACAACTGTATCGCAAAGTTCGGTTAAGTGTTCTTTTAAAGGCTCTGGGTTGTGTGCAAAATCTCCTGTCATTTCCGCATTCAATACTACAATGTCATCCACGCCAATCGCTTTTAACAATGCAGGAACAGTGAATGCACCAGAACTATTGATGGCATCTACCACCACTTTAAAATTTGCCTTTTTAATTGCATATATATCGACCAATGGGTGGTCTAATATCGCTTGAATATGTTTTGATAAACTATTGTCATCCCCAATTAATTCACCCATGGCGTCTACAGGTGCATAAATAAAATCTTCTTGTTCTGCTAATGCTAAAATTGTTTTGCCTTCTTCGCCACTTACAAATTCGCCTTTCTCATTTAATAATTTAAGGGCATTCCATTCTTTTGGATTGTGACTTGCTGTTAAAATAATACCACCATCCGCATTTTCAAATACCACAGCCATTTCCACAGTAGGTGTTGTGCTTAATCCTAAATGTACCACATCGATCCCTAGGGCCAACAAACTTTGCTCCACCAAGGCCTCTACCATGAGGCCACTCATCCTTCCATCACGGCCCACAATCACTTTCTTTTTTCCACCTGATTTTCGGATCAACCAGGTACCATATGCGGATGCAAATTTTACAATATCAATTGGCGTGAGGTTATCGTTTGGGCGACCACCAATGGTGCCTCTAAAACCTGAAATACTCTTAATTAATGACATAGCTAAATATTAAAATAAATCGGAATGCAAATTTACTTTAAATTTTTCCATTCCATGTATCTTTACGGAATGGGGCTAAGTATTTTTCAACAAATTAAGGACATCGACCAGGCATTGTTCTACCAAATCAATGGAGTCTGGCACCATCCTATATTAGACGCTGTTCTGCCTTGGACCAGACATTCTAATAATTGGATCCCTTTATATATTGGATTATTGGGGTGGCTGGGATATAAAATTGGCTGGAAAACACTTAAATGGTTTTTGTTTGCTTTGCTCAATGTCGGGTTGACCGATCAAATTAGCAGCAGTGTATTTAAGCCTTTTTTTCACCGTTTGAGGCCTTGTAATGACCCTGCATTATTGGGGAAAACTAGATTGTTATTAGATCATTGTTCTGGTGGATTCAGTTTTACATCTTCCCATGCTGCCAATCATTTTGGACTGGCTATGTTTATTTTCATGACTTGGGGCATGACGCAACAACGCTATACAAAATTCTTTTTTGTTTGGGCCGGACTCATCTCCTTTGCTCAAATTTATGTTGGGGTGCACTATCCATTGGATATTATTGGAGGTGCCATCATTGGGTTGGTATCAGGATTTGCTATGGCAAAAGCCTATTTAAAATGGGCAGGTCCAATGG
>JBMOFB010000171.1:0-2106 GCA_049314475.1 Sediminibacterium sp. | reverse complement strand
GAATTCAGAAGCAATCTAGCTGAAGAACTTGAACAAGTATGTGGTGATAATAGAAATCAAATTATAATCAAAAGGCCAAAGGGTAAAGGCAACGTAGTCGTACTATCTCAAAAAGCATTCAATTCCATGGAAGAGACATTATATTTATTATCAACTCCTAATAATAAAAAACATTTATTGGAAAGTATCAAACAAGCAAATGAAGGCAAGACTAAAAAAATAAATATAAAGGACCTCTGGAAATAGTCTACACAAAAAATGCACAGGCCGATTTAATCTATTGGAAACTTAAATATCAACTTAAGATCCTCAAAAGAATTGAACATTTATTAGAAAATATTCTAATAAACCCATACACCGGAATTGGGAACCCAGAACAACTAAAACACGAACTTTCTGGCCTTTGGAGTAGAAGAATAAATAAAGAACATAGATTGACTTACAGAGTAATTAATAAAAATCAGATTGAAATTATTTCACTAAGATTTCATTATTAATATTAAACTATTTTAATAGTATATTTTTTAATTAAATATTTTAAATTTTATATGTGTAAAATTTAAAATTATTTTTAACATTTAGTTGCAATCGTTCACATCTATTCATGTAATATTGCAACAAATTTTTTAAATGCGCAATCTCCCCCTTGCAGCGTTTGTATTGCTTTTTGTATTTTGTTCAAATAATTTATCTGCACAAAATACTAGCAATTCGATACGCACAAATTCAAGCAATTCGATTATCAAATCTAGTAGTAACGGTAAATTAAATTACAGCTACACATTATCCAATAACAATCAGTATAGTGTGGATGTGATTATTAAGAACGATCAATTCATTTACAAGCAAGAAATTGATACTTTAAAAATCCAATCTGCAGAAGCGTTTACATTGTTAAAACAAGATCTTCAAAATGCGTTGACAGCTTTGCAAAATGCAAATCCTAATTTTAAAATTGAACGTCAAAGTTATTTAGTTTCTTTAGAAGATAAAGGGGTGACTGGATTTTTTATTGTCTTAAGCAATCCTACTGGTGCTATCAACACAGCGAACACTAAATTTCAAATTAAAGTTTTACTAGATTGGTTGAACACCATTGAGTTTGGAAAAAGCTAAATAAAGAAAAATAAAAAACAAAGAAAGCTAATCAAAGAAAGCAATCAAAGAAGTAATTTCAATAATGTAGCTTTAAAAATATTTTAAAAAAGGCCCCGAATTTTCGGGGCCTTTTTTATTGTACCAATTACTTCAATAAAATTTGTTCTATCGTTGGTGCAAAATGTTGATGTTCTAATACATGAATTTTATCTGCAACTGTTGTTGGTGTATCACTAGGATCAACAGCACATCTTGCCTGAAAAATAATATCGCCTTCGTCATAATGTGCATCTACCCAATGAATGGTGATGCCTGTTTCTTTTTCGCCTGCTGCCACCACGGCTTCATGCACACGTGATCCATACATACCTTTACCACCATAATTTGGTAACAATGCAGGATGAATATTTACAATGCCCCTTGCAGTATTTACTTTTCCATTCACCACACTAGCATCTATTTTCATTCCTGGCTGATAGGCATTCACCAGCACCTCGGGTACTTTCCATAAAAAGCCAGCTAGTACAATAAAATGAATATCTGCATTGTGTAGGCTTTCTACATAGCCGGTGCTTGTAAATTCTGCTTTATTGATCATTAAGGTGGGGATGCCCTTGGATTTTGCGATTTCTAATACCCCAGCACCCGGAACATTGCATACTATCAATGAGATTTTAATGGGGGTGGACTTGTTTTCAAAGTATTCTATGATCTTTTTGGCATTGCTTCCTGCCCCTGAGGCAAAAATGGCCACATGAATAGGGCTAGTGGATGCTGAATCACCAGATCCCAACATTTCAGATCCCAAAGTTTCTGAGGTTGAAGTCTCTCCCATGTTCGAAGGTCCTCCGCTTAATCTACCCCACATCCTTCCTAAATAACCCTTAAAAAAGGCAAATTGCCCAGTTGCAAAACTGACCAAAATCACCGAAAAAGGCCATAAAATGGTCAATAATAGGGGATAAATGAGCCAATATGCCGCATTTTTCTCCAAAAACACCAAATTTA
>JBMOFB010000170.1:0-2117 GCA_049314475.1 Sediminibacterium sp. | reverse complement strand
ATTATAAAACACTAAACAAATGTGGATATTCAGCCTAAAACTCTTTCTATAAAGCTTTGGAGCAACTTAATAATAAATTAATTTTGCACCTTATAAACACCGCCTTATGAAAAGAGATACCCTTGTTTTTGACATCATCAATCAAGAATTAGCACGTCAAAGACGTGGTATAGAATTAATTGCTTCAGAGAACTTTACAAGCTTACAAGTGATGCAAGCCACAGGTTGTGTGATGACCAATAAATATGCCGAAGGCTATCCTGGAAAAAGGTATTATGGTGGATGTGAAATTGTAGATAAAACAGAACAATTAGCAATAGATCGTTTAAAAGAAATTTTTGGATTAGAATATGCCAATGTGCAACCCCATAGTGGAGCGCAAGCCAATGCAGCTGTGATGTTGGCCATCTTAAAAAATGGAGATGCTATTTTAGGTTTAGACTTAAGCATGGGCGGTCACTTAACGCATGGTAGTGCAGTGAATTTTTCTGGTAAAACTTACACCCCGCATTTTTATGGTGTAGTGAAAGAAACTGGATTGATTGACTATGAGATGTTAGAAAGTCAAGCAAGAACGCATAAGCCAAAATTAATTATTTGTGGTGCGAGTGCATATAGTAGAGACATTGATTATGCGCGCATTCGTAAAGTAGCAGACGAAGTGGGTGCTTTTGTATTAGCAGACATCGCACACCCTGCAGGATTGATTGCAAAGGGATTATTAAGTTCTCCTTTCAACCATTGTCATTTTGTAACTTCTACTACGCACAAAACATTGCGTGGACCAAGAGGTGGTGTGATCATGATGGCAAAAGACGGCGAGAATACTTTAGGATTAAAAGATATGAAAGGGAATTTAAGACTATGGTCCAATGTCATTGATATGGCTGTGTTTCCGGGTACACAAGGTGGACCATTAGAGCATGTGATTGCAGCAAAAGCAATTGCATTTGGAGAAATTCTATCCGATGAATTTATGGTGTATCAAAAGCAAGTACAAACAAATGCGAAAGCTATGGCTGCAGCATTTGTTGCAAAAGGATATGAGTTGATTAGCGGTGGTACAGACAATCACTTAATGTTGATTGATTTAAGAAATAAAAATATAAGTGGTAAAAAAGCAGAACAAGTTTTAGGTATGGCGGATATCACTGCGAATAAAAATATGGTACCTTATGATGACAAGTCTGCTTTTGTAACTTCAGGTATCCGTTTTGGCGTGGCTGCAATTACAACAAGAGGTATGAACGAAGGGCATATTCCATTTGTTGTAGATGCCATTGATACCGCTTTAATGAACGCAGACAATGAATCTGTACTAGCAAACACTAGGAAAGAAGTGAACCAATTCATGGAGCAATTTGTGTTGTATCCTGAATTAGGATAATTATTGGCTAACTTTAAGCTATGATACAAAGAATACAAACCCTATGGTTATTGATTGCTAGTGCAGCTGCTTTCTTTATCCTAAAATTTCCTTTTTATTATACGCCTCAGCCCAATGCTTTGGAAATAAACGGCGCTGCTCAATACAGCACTTTAATTAGTTTAGCTTTTAGCGCTTGTTTATCTTTTATCAGTATTTTTTTATACGGTAATCGCATGCTGCAATTAAAAGTAACCCTTGTAAATTTTTTACTTTCTGGATTGATTGGTTATTTTATTTACACCATCGTTAAAGCACATCCAGGTGGTGGCTTCACGCTTGCCTCTGCTAGTTTATTTTTAATTCCAGTGTTGCAATTGGTTGCTTGTTACAAAATTTACCAAGACGAAAAATTAGTGAAGAGCGCAGATAGAATTAGATAAATTAGCTAATTATTTGAAGAAAAGGTTTGACTAGTCATGGCGCTTATTTTTTAGTTGTTGTAAAAGCAATTCCAAATCCTCGATGGATATTTGTTTTTTATCTACCAAAAAGGAAACCACATTGGCATATGAACCTTCAAAATATTTTTCGGTTAACCCTTCAATTCTTTTACCAGAATACGCAGATTTACTCACCAAAGGATGGTAAAAATTATTCCTGTTAGGATTTTGAATTCCAACAAACTCCTTTTCAACTAAAATTTTAAGTAAGGTTGCCACCGTATTATGATGTGGCTTTGGCGCATCCA
>JBMOFB010000169.1:0-2124 GCA_049314475.1 Sediminibacterium sp. | reverse complement strand
GCTTCCTCTACTTGTAATGCCATCATGTCTTCGTAACAAGGACGATCAGCGGTATAAAACACCCCAAAAGGACGAGGAAAATAAGCAGCCACTTCGCTAGGGTTATCAAACAAACGCACTAAGACCTGTGCTTTATAAAAATCTTTTTCGTCGTGGATCCATAAATCATCTGTACTGTACTTTTCGCCAAGCGTTACAACTTCTGGACGCAATCCATCAAAGCGAATACCCATTTCGTTGTTTGCACCAAAAGTCAATGGCTTACCCTGCTCTACAAATAAAGCGTGTAAAGGCTTAGATGCTTTCTCGGTGAAAATTTCGAAGGCCCCATCATTAAAAATATTACAGTTCTGATAAATCTCTAAGAACGAAGATCCTTTGTGTTGTTGTGCGCGCGTAATCATGGTTTGTAAATGCTTAGGATCACGATCCATGCTACGCCCAATAAAACTCGCATCCGCACCCAATGCCAAAGCAGCAGGATTAAATGGATGATCAATACTACCCATTGGGGTGCTCTTAGTGATTTTATTTAATTCAGAAGTTGGTGAGTACTGACCTTTTGTTAAACCATAGATCTGATTATTGAACACTAAAAAATTCACATCAAAATTTCTTCTCAACATATGAATGGTATGGTTACCACCAATACTTAATGCGTCTCCATCACCAGCCACAATCCAAACACTTAGTTCGGGACGAGCTGCTTTTAATCCACTTGCAATCGCAGTCGCACGACCATGAATAGAATGCATCCCAAAAGTATTCATATAATAAGGGAAACGGCTACTACAACCAATTCCACTAATGATCACAATATTCTCCTTAGCCACGCCAATCGTTGGCATCACTTTTTGCACCTGCGCCAAAATAGAATAGTCCCCACAGCCAGGGCACCAACGCACTTCTTGGTCTGTCGCAAAATCTTTTGCAGTTAAAGCAGCCAATTGAGGAAGTATAGTTTCAGTAGACATAATCAAATATTAGGGGCAAAATTACTAAAAATAGCTCGTTTCTTATATAAAAGCAGCTTATTTAACCGTTCTACCCTTCCAGGAATAGGTTTTTAGCTGCCCAAATAGGCCTGCTGCAATATTGTAGACAATATGGATGGGTTGATAGAACACAAAATGTTTTAGCTCCGGCTGCAGCTTAAAAAATTTAGCTACCGGATCCAAGAAGAACAATTCAAAGAATGTTTTAAAAGCCAGCGCAATTAAAAAGGTACTCCAACTCCCCATCAATGCCAATAAAATAAAACTCAAATTAAAAAAATACACCACTGTCAAAACCATGGTAATGGAACGATCATCATAGTATCTTGCTTTGCTAGCCCAACGAATTCTTTGCATGATAAAACTTTTCCAAGTATCCATTGCAGCAGTCATCACTATGGCATCGGGATGAAATAAATAACCCACAGGCTTATGTAAAGTCTCTCTCATCTTATGCATTAAAAACATATCATCCCCACTTGCAATATGGTCTACACCCTGATAACCGCCCACGGCAATAAATGCGGTTTTTTCAAAACCTAAATTAGCACCATTGCTCATAGAGTGCTTGCCAGCGCCCACTGCAGCGGCCGTGATACCTTGTAAGGCCAAAAAATCCAATAACTGAAATTGATTTAAAATACCTGAAGTTTTAATAAACATAACTGGAGCCGCCACAAAACAAGGTTGGTGTTGTTGGATATAAGCATTGTATAAAAGCAACCATTTTTTAGGTGCAATGCAATCCGCATCGGTGGTCAAAATCCAATCCCCTTTCGCTTCTGCCACAGCAATTTCAATGGCCTTCTTTTTATAAGCCAAGGTCTCTCCTTCTTTACAATGGTCTGCTAATTTTAATAAACGTACTTGCGGATATTCATGGCTTAAAGCAGTTACAATAAATGCCGTATCGTCCTCCGAAAAATCATCAATCACAATAATTTCAAAAGCATCGGAAGGATACTCCTGCGCCAAAATACTATCCACACATGCTTTAATATTTGCAGCTTCGTTTCGGGCAGGAATAATAACGGTGAATTGGGTTGGCCTATGAACAGGGTTAAATTGTTCAATTTGGATAGGATGATTGGCGTAATTAAACTGGAATAGACGCATTTTACCAAACCAA
>JBMOFB010000168.1:0-2153 GCA_049314475.1 Sediminibacterium sp. | reverse complement strand
AAAGGAAATAGGTGAAGATTAAATGGAATAAATACAGTTTCTAATCGAAATTTTGAAATGATATCTATATCAAGTTCTTTTCTATAATATCCTTCCTCAATTCCCTTCATTAAATTTTGCTTGATCAATGAAAACAAAAATTCATCCTTATGATTTTTGATCATATCAAAAGCATTCGAAAAATGTTTTTCCAATTCCATCATCGAATTTGGATTCATAGTTTGCGTCATGGCCTTCATATTCTCCATTAGCAAGAACATTTCATGAATCGCATTTTCTGCTTTTGATTTACAGTCTTTGCAAGTAAGTTCATGTTCTTTTAATTCTAGGTTCACCACGGCCTTCACCAAATCATCCTTATCCTTATAGTATAGATAAATGGTCTTTTTGCTAATCCCCAATTGATGGGCTAAATCGTCCATGGTCACCTGCCTCAAACCAGACTGGAGCATTAAATCCCTCGCCTTTAATAATATTCTTGTTTCCATAGTTGCAGTTGAAGGCGCAAAACTAAGGAAACTTTATAAGTTTGCAAAGTTTCCAAGCATGAAATTTGTATTAATTCTTGATAAATGGTCAAAATGAGTGAAATTTGTAACTAAATCATTACAAAATGGGCATTTTTGGGCAAAATTTTAAGAGAAAATCGATTTTAAGCCTACTAGCGAGATTCTTTTTCCAAGGTATTATTGCACTGGCACCAATCGGCGTGACCCTTTGGATTGTGGTGACTTTGTTTAATCTGGTAGACAATTTTTTACCTAATTTATTGAATACCCTATTTCCAGTTCAATTTACAGCGGTCAATGGAGAAATTCCAAGAGTAACTGGATTGGGATTTTTAGTGGCCCTATTATTGGTATTGATTGTAGGCTGGTTATCGTCCTTGTTTTTTGTTGAAAGATTTGTCTCCATTTTTGATAAATTATTGGAGCGCACACCAGGCGTTAAAATTATTTACTCTTCGGTCAAAGATTTTTTAGAAGCTTTTGCTGGCAATAATAAAAAATTTGATAAACCAATCTTGGTTTCAATAGATGGGAATGATATATGGCGTATTGGATTTATCACACAAGAAAATTGTGAGCACTTAGGTTTAAAGGATCATGTGACAGTGTATGTGCCACATTCATATGCTATTTCTGGTATTTCATTTATGGTACCATTAGCTAATACTAAAAAATTACCAAAACATATGAACGCTGCAGAAGCCATGAAATATGCGATCTCAGGCGGTGTAACGACTACAGTGGATGAGGAAGAGAAAGATGCAGTGCATCTTTCGATGGGAAGCACGAGCCCTTCGATTGGAAACAAAAATTAATTTAAAAAGACTACATGCAATTACATAATTTTAATTCAGGTCCTTCTATCTTACCTAAAGAAGTGTTGGACCAAGCAGCCGCGGCCATTCATGATTTTAATGGAACAGGCTTATCTATTTTAGAAATTGGACATAGAACATCATATTTTGTAGCGGTAGTAGAAGAGGCAAAACAAATTGTAAAAAGATTGATGGATATAGGTGACGATTATGAAGTGTTATTTTTGCAAGGAGGGGCGACGATGCAGTTTATGCAAGTGCCTATGAATTTATTGGATGAAAATGGATTAGCCGCAATATGTGACAATGGAATCTGGGGGCATAAAGCAGTGAAAGAGGCACAAATTTTTGGACCAGTCAAAGTGGTATCAGATACCACAGCAGACAAGCATACGCACATTAATAAGGCTTTTGACCTGCCAGAAAATACCAGTTATTTACACATTACCACCAATAATACCGTAGAGGGAACCCAATGGCATAGCTACCCACAGCTGAATGTGCCCTTAATTGGTGATATGAGTTCGGATATTTTTTGTAGACCTACTCCATTTCATCAGTTTGATTTAATTTATGCAGGTGCGCAAAAAAATATGGGTGCAGCGGGCGTGACGATGGTGGTGGTAAAAAAATCCATCCTTGGAAAAACAAATAGACATATCCCTGCAATTTTAGACTATCAAAAACATATAGAAGCAGGGTCTTTATTGAATACACCTCCGGTGTTTTCGATTTATGTAAGCTTGCTCACATTAAGATGGATTGAGAAAGAAGGTGGATTAGTAGAGATGGAAAAAAGAAATACTGCGAAAGCAAAATTATTATACGA
>JBMOFB010000167.1:0-2155 GCA_049314475.1 Sediminibacterium sp. | reverse complement strand
ATGGCGCATACAAAGTAAGCCAAGGGATGTTGGCTGAATTTGGACCAAAAAGAGTGATAGATACACCCATTTCTGAATTAGGTTTCACTGCAGTTGCAGTGGGTGCAGCACAAAATGGATTAAGACCTATTGTTGAATTCATGACATGGAATTTTGCAGTTTTACCTTTAGATCAAATATTAAATACGGCTAGCAAGATGTTGGCAATGAGTGGGGGTCAAATTGGGTGTCCTATCATTATGAGAGGTCCTAATGGAAGTGCTGGTCAATTAGGTGCGCAACACTCTACCGCTTTTGAAAGTTATTTAGCGAATATCCCTGGAATTAAAGTGGTATCTCCTTCCAATGGATATGACGCAAAAGGTTTATTGAAACAAGCAATACGTTACGAGGAAGATCCAATCATGTTCTTAGAAAGTGAGGTCATGTATGGAGACAAATGCGAAGTACCCGAGGAAGAATATTATATCCCATTAGGAAAAGCAGATGTGAAGCGTCCAGGTAGAGATATTACCATTGTGTCCTATAATAAAATGATGAAAGTGGCTTTAGCCACCGCAGAGGAATTAGAAAAAGAAGGCATCAATGCGGAAGTGATTGATTTAAGAACCATTCGTCCTTTAGATTGGATGACCGTATTAGAAAGCGTTAAAAAAACAAATCGTTTGGTGATTATAGAGGAACAGTGGCCATTTGCATCCGTGTCATCTGAATTAACTTACAGAATACAAAAAGAAGGCTTTGACTATTTAGATGCACCTATCAGAAGAATCACTAGTGCAGATGCACCAATGCACTATGCACCTAATTTGACTGCGTTGGCCATTCCTGATGTAACTCGTTCAGTGAAATTGGTAAAAGAAGTGTTACAGCAATACAAATAATTGCTGAATCCTTTAATTTGACCTTTTAAACGATTACTTTACGGCTAATAAATATTTTATATAATATCCCTCACAAAGGGATATTTTTGTACTATCTAATTCTACGATTATGGGCATGATCCTTTTTATTCTTTATTGGTTGGGCTGGCATATAGGTATTTATACCATGTTAAGAAAAGCTGGCGTGCCAGCAAACAAAGCCATCATTCCAATTTACAATACTTGGGAAGTGGTTCAACTTTGTAAAATTCCAAAAATTTGGTTTTGGATACAACTCATTCCCATTTTAGGTCAATTTGTAACCCTATGGATCACTATACTTTTTGTGATGCATTTTAAAAGGGTCAATCTACTTCATCACACATTAGCGGTCTTTGTTCCATTTATTTACTTACCCTACCTTGGGTTGGATAAAAAAGAAAAATGGCATGGAGCGGAAGCATTGGCACATTACCACAAACCAGCATCAAGAGAGTGGGTGGATGCTTGTGTGTTTGCGATTGTGGCTGCAACTTTAATTAGAACATTTTTATTTGAAGCATATGTGATTCCAACAGAGAGCATGGAAAAAACTTTATTAGTGAATGATTTTTTATTCGTTGATAAAGTGACTTATGGAGCAAGAATTCCACAAACGCCCATATCTTTTCCATTTGTTCACAACACCTTGCCTGGTGCTCCAACCACTCCCTCCTATGTAAAATGGGTTCAGCTAGACTACAAACGTTTTCCTAAATTAAGAGACGTTAACAGAAACGATGTGGTTGTGTTTAATTTTCCTGCAGGGGATACCATCATTAACTTACCAGAATTTGGATCTAAGATTCCTTATTATGATGTTTTAAGAAGTCCTCAATACAATAATGATAGAGCAAAATTGCAGGCAGATTATCCAATTTTAGTGCACCCAATGGATAAGACAGATAACTATATCAAAAGATGTGTGGGCATTCCTGGTGATGTGATTGAAATTAAAAAAAGTCAATTATGGGTGAATGGTGCACCTGCGTTGGTGGCGCCGTTTATGCAGACAGAATATTTAGTAGAAACGGATGGCAGACCTCTAGCAGAAGACTTTATTCAAGATAGTTTAGGGATCAACATCAATGAAGCGACAGCTGATTTTCAATTTGTAGAAGGCCAACCGAATATGTTTAAATTAAATCTCACCGCAGCTGCTGCGTTAAGTTTAAAAAAATTATCAAACGTAAAATCGGTTGTTTTATTTGAAGACCAGAATGTGGGCTATACCTTCCCCAATGACATCCTTC
>JBMOFB010000166.1:0-2164 GCA_049314475.1 Sediminibacterium sp. | reverse complement strand
ATTGAATAGCCAATTCTTTTAATTTTTGTTTTAGTGTGCTACAAGCCAAGTCCACAGCAGATCCTACGGTAGAGGTGGTGCCTGATCCTCCTTGAGAAGGGCCTGGAGGTAAATCAGAATCGCCTAATTTGAATTTTATTTTTTCTATCGGCATCTGCATTGCAGCAGCAGCAATTTTAGTCATAGAAGTGGTGGTGCCAGGGCCCATATCACTCACGGCGCATTCTAAAGTTAATTTCCCTTCTTTATTTAATAAAGCACGAACAGATGCACTGCCCTTTCCTGCGCCAAATACGCCATTGGCCATACCATAACCAATCAACCAACCATTTTCTTTTAATGTGCCTGGTGTGGAAGGACGATTTTTCCAACCAATTTTTTCTTTACCATACGCATAACAATCTTTTAAATTGATATCCGAGAAAGGCATTTTATTTTCAGGATTTATAGTGGTAAAGTTTTTTAACCTTAGCTCAATAGGATCCATTTTTAATTTATAAGACAATTCGTCAATGGCAGACTCTAAGCCATAAGAACCAGTGGCTTCACCAGGACCGCGCATCCAAACAGGTGTGCTCATATCGAGTGGAAGCATACTGTATTTTGTATCCACGTTTTCTGAAGTATATAAAAATTTAGAAACGTTCACAATCCCTTCTCTAAAATCTTCGTAACGAGAAGTACCGCTAATGGCTTCGTGTGTGATGCCAATAAAATGGCCAGAAGCGTCTGCACCAATTCCAATTTTCTGCCAAGATTGTGGACGATAGCCCACTAAAGAAAACATTTGTGGACGAGTAAGTACAATTTTCACAGGACGATTTAATTTTTTAGCAGCAATCACAGCAGCTGGTACATTGGCCCAACTTCTTAAACCACTACCAAATCCGCCACCCACATTTTCTGCAATCACCCTTACGTTTTTATCTTGTAAACCAAAAGTACGAGCGATGCTTGTTTGCGTACTTTTTGGTCCTTGTGTTTTATCGTATAATGTTACTTTATCTTCTCCTTCCCAAAATGCAATCGTAGCGTGCATCTCCATAGGAAGATGTACTTCGGCAGGTATCGCATATTCTGCTTCAACAAATACAGGTGCCGATTTAAATGCATTTTCTGTACCTCTTTTATAGGCCACTGTTCCTTTTAATTTTGCAGGGTCTTTTCTGACTACATCAAAATTAGTTTCAAAAGCTTGTGACTCATATTCGGCACGCACTAAACGAATAGCAGCGTTGGCATTTTCTAAACTATCTGCTACTATGAGTGCAATAGGTTGACCAAAAAAGCGTACTTGATTATCATACAATACTTTGTGTCCACGCCATTCAAATACATTTTTAGGACGTTCTGCCGCATTCGTTAAATATCCAGGCACTATTGGACAATTTGCATAATATATCACATCTAAGACACCAGGTGCTGCCAAAGCTTTTGCAGTATCTATATTTTTGATAGTACCCTTAGCAATTGTACTTGTCACAAATACGCCATAAGCCATATTCGGTAAATTATATTCTGCAGTGTATTTTGCTTTCCCGGTTACTTTATCTGCGCCGTCTACTCTTTCATCTGCGAAATTAATTTGAGAAAGATTGTTCTTGGATAAATGCGTATTGTTCATAAAAGAAAATTAAAAAGGATTAAATTTTAGCACCAGATTTTGCTACTTCTTCAATAGCATCTACAATATTTTGATAAGCACCGCATCTGCAAATATTCGTATCCATGTACGCCTGAATACTTGCCCTGCTTGTCGCTTTGCCTTCTCTAACACAAGCCACTGCAGACATGATTTGTCCCGACGTGCAATAGCCACATTGAAAAGCATCATTTTTTAAGAATGCAGCCTGCATTGGATGCAACTGATCCCCTTTGGCAAGTCCTTCTATCGTCGTGATTTGATTGTTCTGATGATTCAATGCCAATTGAGTACAAGATTTTAAACGCTTACCATTTACATGAATGGTACAAGCACCACACTGGCCCATCTCGCATCCTTTTTTAGTGCCCGTATACCCTATTTCTTCTCTTAGTAAATTAAGCATAGTTGTTCTTGCATCAATTTCAAGTGCAACAGGTTTGCCATTTAAGGTAAACTTTAATTTTTCTTTTGCAATAGGCATTGGCACAAGGCTATCTGCCGCAAAAGTTTTCACTAAAA
>JBMOFB010000165.1:0-2184 GCA_049314475.1 Sediminibacterium sp. | reverse complement strand
TGCCGGAGTGCAACGACGGCCATCCTTTTTAGAATATATCCTAAAGTATAAACCGAAGGAAATTAGTTTTAAATTCTGGCTAAGTTTAAAACAAAAAATGCCTACAATATTATTTATCTATGGATGGAGGTTATATTTTTATTCCAATGAATCTAATGAACCAATTCATATCCATGCTCAAAAAGGAGATATACAAGTAAAATATTGGCTTTTAACAGATGAAATTGAAATTAAGGAAGCTTTTTCCTATAATTTTACACCAGCAAGTAAAAGAGAAATCAAAAAGATCATCTATCAACATTTCGAACTAATTGTTTCAGAATGGTCTAAACATTTTTTAAATAATGGAAAAGATGCCTAATATTCAATCTGTTACATTCAAACAGAATTCAATGATCATTCATATTAATGGCATAGAACATTGTTTTGAACTTGATAAAGTATCAAGTAAGTTATTAAATGCTACTTCCATACAAAGGAATGAATATCAAATTTCACCAGCAAACTATGGTATTCATTGGCCATTAATTGATGAAGATATTTCTATCAAAAAATTACTAGAAAAATAAAAAGGCCACCCATTTAGGTAGCCTTTAGAATATCTATAAATTTTAAGAACAATTACTGCACTCCTACTCCAGAGAAATTCACTGTCTTAATTAAGTTATCACTTAAAAAGATCGTCGCATTTTTAGTAAAATTCCCCATCGCAGCGCCATTAAAACCTAAGGTAACTGTTGTTTTTTGACCAGGTGCAATCACCGCATTAGCCTGAAATTTTGGTGTAGTGCAACCACAACTTACTTGGACATTGTTTAAAGTAACTGGAGCAGCACTAATGTTCTCTATGGTTACAACAAATTCAGTCGGCTTGCCATAAGGGATATTACCCATATTGTAATTATCGTTGGTGAACTTCAATACTTTATTGATGTCTTTTTGAACTTGTGAAGTTGCAGGTACTGATTGTGCAAATATTGTCACAGATGTACAAAATATTGCTACAAATGAGCAAAGTAGGGCTACACTAAATTTTGAATGCCTCATTTTTACAGATTTTTTAAACTAAAAATTTACTAAATCTAAGAAATTTAAATAAATTATCTATTTTATTTATTGTATTTAAAATTAACTATTTGACTAACAATCACTTAGTCTGTTAATTGTAATTTAATACTAGAAAAAAATAAAATGATATAAAAATTATAATTTTATTGTACAATTATCAAACAGCGCTTCCCAAGCATGTTTACTATTACTGAAAATGTTAAAGACGGCATTTTAGAAATTCAATTTTCTAGCCAAGGCACTGACAAAAAATCTTACCAGATAATTTGCAGTCAAGGTCATGTATTACAACAAGGCAAGGTCACAGGCTATACTAGAAGGACTTGCTTATTTGTAGGAGAATTAAAAAGAGGCAGCTATACATTTAAATTGGATGAGAGTGAACCAAAAATATTCAATATAATTTAGCTAGCACTAGTCCACTTTCACTTTCATAATTAATTTTCGGATCCTACCTTCTCCTATCATTGGTGCATGCACATCGTTTGGAAAATAAATTCCAAACTGACCAGGATGTAATTTGAAAAAATGATCTGGTGCATCTTCAAAAAATAATACATCTTTTTCTTTATCGTAGGTACCTCTTGGTTCAACACAGGTTGTTCTAGATTTCCATCCCACTGTCTCTACTCCATTAAAACATACTTGAATATCTATATACGTATTATGACATTCAAAATTGGCGCAGGATTCCATCATTGGCAAAGCATCCTCATCTGCAATAATGGCAATGATATTTTTCCCATCAATCTCTTTTTTGCCAACAGGCATCTTATCGAAGCTGGTATTTAAGATATAGTCAAAAGCTGCAGCGAATCGAGGATGCACCTCTACATATTTATTTAATTCTGAGAGTTCGTCAAGTATCATATAATTACTACTTTTTAATATTCTTATTGATTGGAGTTTTACTTACAACAGTTTTATTTCTACCAATTCCTATTTTAGGAACTTCCACCTCCTCAATCTTTTCAACCACTAATAAATCTTCTATATCTATATTCATTGGCAACTGACCCACTTTTACAATCGCGCGTTTCCCTTTAAATCCAATGACTTCACCCACTTGATAATTCTTTTTCAACTTCACAGTAGACCCAACCACGATTGGCGCAG
>JBMOFB010000164.1:0-2197 GCA_049314475.1 Sediminibacterium sp. | reverse complement strand
GGCGGTTACGCTTTATTTTTAATTCAATTTCTTTGGCAGTTCCCACATTTTTGGGCAATAGCTTGGGTGTCACATACAGATTATTCTAAAGTGGGTTTTAAATTATTGCCAGCAGACAAAGGGCCGACTAAATTCACTGCTTTACAAGCGGTGATGTATGCTGTGTTGATGGTTCCAATTGGTTTCTTACCAAACTATTTTAAAATTACGGGAGAGTGGAGTATGTGGGTGGTCCTGGTGGCGAATATTTTTATGGTAGTTCAATGTGTGCGTTTATACCAGAACATGGGTGTGCCTGCGGCACGCCGTGTGATGTTTAGCAGCTACATTTATTTACCAATTGTTTATTTGGCATTAATGGCGAATAAAATTTAAAAAACAATTATGAGTACAGAAATAAAAAAAGCGCACCCTTATAAATTTATCCTTTGGGTAGGTTTAGGAAGTATCATCATGCTTTTTGCAGGATTAACAAGTGCTTATATTGTAAAAAAAGGACAAGCCAATTGGTTGGACTTTGAATTACCGGTGGTGTTCTGGTACTCCACATTAGTCATTCTATTAAGTAGTGTGACCATGCAAATGGCTTTGAAGAAGTTCAAAGAACGTGAGATGGGTCAATATCGTGGGTTCATTACTTTAACCGTGATTTTAGGTCTTGTCTTTGTGGTGACACAAATGATGGGCTTTAGCGCTTTAGAGGCCAATAGTATCGCCCTTACGGGTCCTAGAAGCAATTCTGCGAGTTCTTTTTTATTGGTAATCGCTGGATTACACATCCTCCACGTGTTGGGTGGGGTCATAGCCCTTGCAATCATCTTTTTAAGAGCCTATTCTGTGAAGACAAAATTTTACAATGCCTTGCCGGTGGAATTAGCATCCATTTATTGGCATTTTGTAGATATACTATGGATTTACCTTTTTGTGTTCCTACAATTTGTAGGATAGACTAAAAACCAATATTTTTGCACTGAAATTGAAACTGAACATGTCAACAACAACAACCGCTTCGCCAACTGAAGCAAAATTATGGGGTGGTGGAAAAAGCCCTTTTAGTGTAGAGTACGGAAAAGTAATGATGTGGTACTTTTTAATGAGTGACGCATTTACCTTTGGCGCTTTCTTAATCTCTTATGGCACGGTTCGTTTTTCTACGAACGGATGGCCTGACCCAAACGTAGTTTTTAAAAGTTTCCCATTCGCGCCAGAAGGAATTAATGCGCCGTTGGTGTTTGTATCGGTGATGACCTTTATTTTGATTGTAAGTTCTGTGACCATGGTTTTAGCGGTACATGCTGGTCATAATATGGATAAGAAAGGTGTGGTTAGAAATATGATTTGGACAATCATTGGTGGTATCGCTTTCTTAAGCTGTCAAGCTTGGGAGTGGAATCACTTATTCCATGAAGGTGCTTGGTGGGGAAGAAATCCTTTTATCAATGCAGATGGAACAGCTTCTTCGAGCAACTTCACCAACTTCTTTTTTACGATTACTGGTTTTCACGGCTTCCACGTATTCAGTGGTGTGATGATTAATATTGTAATGTTGATTATGACATTGACCAACCAATTTGAAAAACGAGGCCATTACAATATGATTGAAAAAGCAGGTCTTTACTGGCACTTTGTAGACCTAGTATGGGTATTTGTATTTACTTGTTTTTACTTATTATAAAACGATTTCGATCTCGATAAGAAATCTGATCAGTACAACGATTTTGAACTAACTAACGAATTAACGAACTATGTCACATACAAATGATACACACGCAGAGCACGACGGTGGTGCTATTGCAGAAATTAAAAAAGTTACCATCATCCTTTCAGTTTTAACCATTGTTGAATTGATTTTGGGTTTCTGGATGATTGGAATGGAAAGCAAAGCCTTGGTACTTGGTATTAAAGGCACTATTGTGATTTTGATGATGGCGAAAGCATTTTATATTGTTGCGTACTTTATGCACTTAAAACATGAAGTAAAGAACTTGATTATGACCATTGTGGTGCCACTTACTTTATTCATCTGGTTCATCGTTGCGTTTTTAGCGGATGGCAATTCTTTCAGAAACTTACGCAATACCTACAATCCTTATTTCAAAGAGCAATCAACAATTAAGGTAGCGCAACCAGCACATGGTGGATCACACGGTGGAGGACACGAAGCTGCAGGCGCGGCTGGTGCAGCACATACTGATTC
>JBMOFB010000163.1:0-2199 GCA_049314475.1 Sediminibacterium sp. | reverse complement strand
ACTTTACCCATTGCCTGTTTTACAAAAACAGTCGCTTTATTTTTTTTGTCTGCTAAAATGTTGTTTATCATTCACTACAAATCTCAATTCTAAAATTTTATGTAGGTTGCCATAATCACTAATAATTTTATTATGTATTTTTTTAATCCCTGTTGTGTCAAGCTTATCACTTTGTAAAGCTTCAAATACAAATAAATCGCAAGCTGCTGATTGTATCCAGTCAATATCAATTTTGTATCCAATTGTTGCGATGGCGCCTGTTTTTTTAAGGAAGGAATTAATTTTACGCTTATCAATGTTTAAAGTTGAACAAGATCCAAAGTAAATTATTTTTCCTATGGACTTGTCATTCAGATAATCTGCTAATTCAGCTAGTGAATATTTGTCTTCATGAGTTAGAAAAATAAATCCTGGATCACCATGGAATGCTAAATATAGAATAGGGTATTTTTCCTGAATTTTTTTGTTCTTCCACTTTTCAAGAAAATATTCAAGTTCAGATTTGGTAGCGCAGTCGTGATAAATATAATTACAATAACCTCTCTTTTCAAGTAAATCTAAAATTGGAAGTACTGTTGATTGGTCTTGAATATTTCCATGATCCCAAAGTCCTTCAATACAATAAATACCTTTTTTCATAATTTTTGTTGTGATTGATGTTATATGTACAGTGTCTTTGAAAGTTACCGCCAACTCATTTATACACAAAACAAAATTATAAGAATAAGGACATTAAAAAGATAAAACAAACTAATCTCATTCATAAAAAAATTTATGAAATATGATATACTCCAAGCATCTATTAAAAAATATGAAGCCTATAAAATACATTAAAAATGTACTTTTGAAGTATAAATAAATATGATAATTCATAAAAAATAAAAATCCAATATGAATAAAAGAACTATAATAAAATCAAGTAAGTTAAAATTATCAATTATCCTCTTTGGGATATTCATTATAATGCTGAGTTCATGCAATGCGCATTCAAATAAATCGACTCAACAAGTCAATAAAGATACAGTTCAAAAAAAATCAAACCCGGTCGTATACTTTGAAATACCAGTGATAGATATGGATAGAGCAACTAAATTTTATTCGACTGTTTTTAACTTTAAATTTGATACGACCATTATTGATAATAATGAAATGGCGCTATTTCCATTTATTCAAGAAAAATCGGGTATTTCAGGCGCATTAGCAAAGGGGGAAATTTATAAACCGACAAAAGATGGCGTATTGATCTACTTCAATACCGCTAATATGGATGAGACATTGAAATTAGCGAATACAAATGGTGGCAAAATCCTCTATCCAAAAACAGACAACGGCATTGGATTTGTTGCGGAATTTGAAGACACTGAGGGCAACAGAATAGCACTGTATCAGTCAAAAGAATAAAGATAAATTCCACCGATTAATAAAATTCAGGGATTTTTTTGGTGTGCAGTATCGTGTCGAAAAAAATTAAAAAGACCTAATGGCGCGAATATTGACATCAAAGTCCTTAAAAATGCTTAACGGACCTCCATTACTAAAATCCTGAAGCCACGCAGAATGGTATGGGTAGGATTGAATTTCCGAAGAACTCCAATAAAGGCCATTACTATTACTAATAAATCCACCAATAGCAACTCGATTTAAGTATAATTTATTTAACTCATCCTTACTTGGCAAATACCAGTCGGTATATCCCCCACCTGTGTAGGCCCTAGCAACTCCTGCTGCATAATTAGTTCCTTGATTTGCAATAATGGTATTTGTATTGGAAAACCCAGTTCCAATTGCAGTTCCTATTGCCCCTCTGTTAGTTCCTTGATACAAAGGAAATTCTCCAGTAAGTCTATCCCAAGTAATTGAACGACTTTGATCAGATGTTGCTGCAATTAATCCATGCTGCGTTGTTGCATCGTAACCGGGATCTCCATTCACTAAAATATAAGCAACTTTACCACCTTGGTATACATCACCTAC
This sequence comes from Sediminibacterium sp., assembly GCA_049314475.1. GTDB lineage: Bacteria > Bacteroidota > Bacteroidia > Chitinophagales > Chitinophagaceae > Sediminibacterium. The sequence goes on along the minus strand of JBMOFB010000163.1, from coordinate 225 downwards.
TCTCAAATAAATTGATGCTGCTCTTCCAATCATATTCGTCCATGAGTTACCATTAAATACTTGCATCTCTCCATAATCACCACAATTACTACACCAAATGGTTAAACCAGCAATGGGTGATACAATTTGTGTTCTTTGATAATAATTCATTCGCGGTGGTAAAAACCCTTGCGTAGTTGAACTTGCCTCTAATACTGCTGAAGCACTAGCGGCACTAGATGCGCC
>JBMOFB010000162.1:0-2200 GCA_049314475.1 Sediminibacterium sp. | reverse complement strand
GTATTTTCCATATTGACTTTTTGAATTTTTGCTTGTTTTTTGGGAGTTTGAGCACAGGCATAAAGCGAGATAACGCTTAAAAGTGTGGCTGTGATGTATTTGATTGTTTTCATATAAATTGTATAGTTGAAATTACAACAAATCATAGATCAATTTGTTCTAATGCTGTTAATGTTTATTTAACTAAATTTGCAGCTATTGAGCCCATGAGAGTATATCCTGACAACGCCCTTTCCCAATTAGAATTTGATAAGATCAAGGCCATCTTACTCAATTACTGTCAATCCACTATTGGAAAGGAGCAGGTTGAAGCGATGCGTATTCACACGCATTTAAACTTTATTCAAATTACTTTAAGGCAAACGCAGGAATACCAATTCATTAAGCAGGCCAATCAGTATTTTCCAAGTGACTTTATATTAGACATTAGAAAGGATGTTAAGCTTTTAGGTATACCAGGAGCGCAATTGATAGGAGAGCAGTGGTTATTATTGCGCAAATTGGTGGATCACATGGGACAATTGTTTAAATGGTTTGATGCGGAAAGACAAGCGGCCTATAGTCATTTATATTTAGTGATTGCAGAAAGTTATTTCGAAAAAACAATCATTGAAGCTATTGACGATGTGATTGATGATAGAGGATTAGTCAAAGACAATGCCTCCGAGGACTTGGCGAAGATTCGCGCGCAATTGTATAAAAAAAGACAGGAGTTAAGGCGCATATTTGAAAAAGTATTAGGCCGACTAGCAAAGTCTGGCTATACCGCAGATATTGATGAAAGTTTTAGCAATGGTCGACGTGTGGTTGCAGTGTTCTCGGAATATAAGCGACAAGTAAAAGGTTTTTTACATGGCGAAAGTGATAGTCGAAAAACAGCTTTCATAGAGCCAGAGGAAACCATTGAACTCAATAATGAATTATTTAGTTTAGAACAGGATGAAACTAAGGAGGTGCAAAGGGTCTTAAGACAATTAACTGCACAACTCGCTCCATATTCTAGTTTATTAATGGGTTATTTGCAAATGATAGGCCTATATGATTTTATCAAAGCCAAGGCATTGTTAGCGATTGATATGAATGCGCATTTGCCCGTGGTCGAAAACAAAGCCACATCCCATTTAATTAATGCTTACCATCCTTTATTGTACATGTATAATAAAGCATCTGGGAAAAAAACAGTCCCAGTTAATTTAGAATTGGATGACGAAGCAAGAATATTAATTATTAGTGGACCCAATGCAGGTGGAAAAACCGTGTCTATGAAAACGCTTGGATTGAATCAAGTGATGTTACAATCTGGTTTATTGGTGCCAGTGCATCCCGATTCACAAATGGGTATTTATAAGCAATTGTTTATTCAATTAGGGGATACACAAAATTTAGCATTTGAATTAAGTACCTATAGTAGTCATTTGACGCATATGAAGTACTTTATAGAAAATGCAAATGGGAAGACCTTATTTTTTATAGATGAGTTAGGAAGCGGATCCGATCCACATTTAGGAGGTGCATTTGCCGAAGTTATATTGGAAGAACTGTCGCACAAGCATGCACAGGGGATCGTGACCACGCACTATTTGAATTTAAAAGTGATGGCCAATCATAATAAAGGAATTGTGAATGGTGCAATGCAATTTGATGAAGTGAAATTAGAACCCTTGTATCAGTTGGTGATTGGCAAACCAGGTAGCTCTTATACTTTTGCCATTGCAGAAAGAATAGGCTTACCCAAACATTTAATCAATCGAGCCAGAAAATTAGTAGATACCCATCATTTTGAATTGGATAAACTATTGAACAGAACCGAACAGGATTTACAATTGGTGCAGAAGGAAAGAAAGGAACTGCATAAATTGATTAAAGAGAATGATGCACTTAAACTAGAGTTGAATAAAACTTTAGATAAGGAAAAGCATTTGCAACAGATTGCACTTTTAAGAGAACAGAATAGGGTGGCCGAGGAGAAGTTCACTTATTTAAAAGAGATGGAGCGCAACTTAAAGCAGATTGCGTTGGATTATAAGAAGTCAGATAAGAAGGAAGAAGTGATGAAGACCTTGTATAATTTGTTGTTTAAAAAGAACGATGCTATTGTGATTAATAAATTGGCTAAGAAAGTGGATAAGCAATACAAAGAATCTGCTGCGCCAATCGTGGTTGGGTCTACTGTGAAGTTGAAAAAGAATTATCAAGTGGG
>JBMOFB010000161.1:0-2218 GCA_049314475.1 Sediminibacterium sp. | reverse complement strand
TTATGAATTATTTAATGCTAGTACTGATCAATTGACCATCATAGATCGACTGATACCCTTCTGAGATCAAGATGTCGCCAGCAGCTAAACCGCTAAGCACTTCGATATTGTTACCATAGAATTCACCAGTTGCAACCATTTTCTTACGAGCAAACATTTTACCAGCCTCTGTTACCGCTACATAAACGAATTTTCCTTTCTCGTCGTTTTGTAATAAGTTCACTGGAATGCTAATCGCATCCTTCTTTTCGTAGTCTTTGATTTTTACTTGCGCCAATAGGTTTGGTCTAAAGTTATTGTCAATTGGTAATTTAGATTCTATAAAAAAGCTTCTATTTAAAGGATCAATCACATTGCCTAATACATTGACTTTATTGTTGATTGTTTTTTGAATGTCAGGGAAGGTTAAAGTTAGTTCTGTACCCACTTTTACTTTACCAGCGTAATTCTCTGGAACCTGCGCAGTTAATTTAAGTTTAGTGGTATTCACTATTTTAATTTGACCAGGACCCATGAACAATTCACCTACTTTTACATTCACTTCTTCGGCCACACCATCTACATCGCTGTAAATACTTGTAAATGCCAATTGGTCTTTTACCATACCAAGTTGTTCCATGGCAGCTTTTAATTGGCTCGCCATTGCGTCTGCATTAGTTTTAGCAGTCATCAACTGAATTTCGCTTCCAATATTTTGTTCCCAAAGGTTCTTTTGTTTTTCGTACACAGATTTTGCTAGAGCCGCTTGAGATTTTAAAGTCTCAATATTTTGTGTTGCAGCGGCAGCGCTTTGCTTAATTAAGGTATTGTCTAATTGTAAAATTAACTGACCTCTTTTAACCCTGTCACCTCTATGAATATACACCGCTCTCACTTGACCACCGCCTGCACGAGGGGTGATATAAGATACACTTTCAGACTCTACCTTGCCTTGAAGTTCGATATAGTGTGTAAATGTTTCTGTTTGGATGGTGTCTATACCTACTAAGATGGCTTTTGCAGCAGATGCGCCACCTGCTTTTTCTACTTCTTTTTCTAATGCAACTATCTGAGCATTCAATTCAAGTGCTTGCTTTTTTAAGCTTGCTAAAGATTTTTGCTTTGCTTCAATTGTGTTGTCACCGCCGCCACAGGCAGATGCAAGAACGAGTAAGCCAATGGATAAATAATTTGTAAATGATTTCATTGTATCTAATTTAATATTGATTGTGTATTTGTTTAATTATAATTTACCGCTTGATTTTAATAGGTCTACTTTAGCGATTAAGGCAGCATAAAGGGCGTTCATAAAATTATTTTGAGCAGTTACCAAATCTGCCTGTGCAGCAGAGATTTCGGTATTAGAACCAGTACCTGCTTCGAATTTCTTTTTAGTTTGACTGTATACGTTTTCTGCTAATTGCATATTCTTTTTTTGAAAGTTCACCGTGGCCACAGAAGACATATAATTTAATTTAGCTTGACTAAGCTCGTTGTCAATATTGTTCTTCAAAGCAGACATTTGGTTGTCTACTTGTTGTAATTCAAGCTTTGCCTTGTTCACTTTAGCCATTCTAGACATACCCGTAAAGAGAGGTAGGTTAACATTTAATCCAATGAGTGCAGTTTCAAACCAGCTTCCGTTTTTATTAAAAAAATCAAATTTGGTTCTTTGTGCATTCTTAGTATATGCGCCGTTCATGGTGATGGTTGGTAAATAGCTCAATTGGTAACGCTTGATATTGTATTCGCTCAATTTTTTAATTGATGTTAAATACTGAAAGTCTTTACGAATGCTATATTCAAAATTGTCTTCGAAAAGTACATCTGTACTCAAATTGTTTTCATTAATTACATCGGATAAAATAAGGCTGTCTTTAACAGGCATGCCCATTAACATTTTCAAACCCATGAATCCAATCGTCACACTATTGTTTGCCTTTAATTTCTCTGTTTCTAAATTGTTTAATTGCACATTCACTTTGTCTACATCTAGTTTTTCGGCAAAACCATTTTTATACATTATTGCAGCATCATTTGCTAATTTTTGTAAGCGTTCAATGTTTGCATCTAAAATATTCAATTGTGTTTTACTAGCCGAAAGCTGGTAGTAAATTTTATAAATATTAGCTTTGATATTTTCTTCTGTCAAGGCAGCATTTTTTCTTTTCCAATCTACTGATGTTGCTCTTGCTTGTAATGCAATGAATACTTGGCCATCAAATAATATTTGATTAAA
>JBMOFB010000160.1:0-2232 GCA_049314475.1 Sediminibacterium sp. | reverse complement strand
GATCAAGTGCCATTGAATGATAGCACAATAGAACTGTATAGAAGAGTGATAGAAGGGTATGAGCAACAAAAATTAACGACTCAAAATGGACAATACTTTATCAATGGTAAAGCTGCTAAGACATATACGATTCAACAAAATTATTATTGGATGATGGGAGACAATCGCCATCGTAGTCAAGATAGTCGATATTGGGGTTTTGTGCCAGAGACACATATTGTTGGCCGAGCAGCTTTAATTTGGTTTAGCTATAGTCAATCCATTAGATGGAATAGGCTCTTTAATTTGATAAAATAAAAGCATGCTAAAAAAATTCGAATTCGAATACCAAGAATTGGATGCTAAAGAAGCCTTAGTCGAAGCAGACCTCACATTATTAAATGCTGCTTACAATGCGGTGGAAACTGCTTTTGCACCCTATTCAAAATTTAAAGTGGGTGCTGCTGCAAGGTTATCAAATGGGCAAATCATACTTGGATCCAATCAAGAAAGTGCAAGCTACCCTGTAGGAATCTGCGCAGAAAGAACGCTGTTAAATAGTATAGGAAGTCAATTTCCAAATGAAACGATTCAAGCAATGGCAATCAGTTATATGCCCAATGGTGTTGAATCAGACCATCCATTATCACCATGTGGCATGTGTCGACAGTCTTTATTAGATTATGAGATAAGATACAAGCATCCAATCAGACTCATTATGGCAGGGAAAACTGGAAAGGTAATGATTATAGCATCTGCAACTAATCTACTCCCATTTGGTTTTACAGGATCTATTTTAGGTCAATAAGTTTTGAATACCATGTTCAAAGCAGCATGTTATTTTAAAAGGATGCTTAGTCCAGTAATTTAGCCAGTTCAATTAAATCGGCTTGTTTAAATTGAAGCGTTGGACTCTGAAAACATTTTGCAAATTCAAGGATCAATTTCTTAATGACTCTCTGATTGGGAAGCCGCTTATAATAAACTGTTTTAGGTTCAATATTATTTCTTAAAAAATATTGGTCCATGTCCTTTTGAGAAAAAGGATGCCCTGAAGTACCCTCTACGTAAAATTGAATAAATTCTTGTGGGTTAGGTACAATTTCATGTGGTTCCCAGTCTGCACTAAAATAGGCAAGAATACATTGCTTTGGAATATTGATCCATTCTGCATGAATTTCTAATTGTTGGCAGAGTTCCGCGTAGATTAAGGAATTTGCAAAAGCGTTTCCTGGCTTGGATTGAAGCGGGGAGGAGACTAAAAAATCTTCTGGATTTTCATAGCCCACTTCTACACCTTTAATTTGATAGTAGCTAAATAAGATATTTCGAATGACATTGGCTTGTTCTAAAGGCGTCAAATAATTATTCAATTCCAACCAAATATTGCGTCTTATTTTTTCTAATTGATGCCTTAAAGGATCCAATGCTAATTCTGGAAATTGATATTTGACCAAGATCAAAGCACCTTCAAATAGAGACGGTTTAGACAATGCTGCCCAATCCTTCAATTGTTGTTGAATGTCTTTTAAACGAAGCCTGTAAATCATTTTTTCGATGCGCTCGAGTGTTGTTTCCTCTAGGGTGTTCTCCCATAAATTTTCCAAATCTGGGATGATGGGGGTACCATAGTCTAATAACCTATCTGCTATTGTACTAAATACTTCCTCATCAGGATCATCTATGAGGGTAAATAAGGCTTTTATTTCTTCATTCTTTGGCAACATAGTCAATGAGGGCTTGCTTTTTTCTTATTCAAATTGACAAAAAAAATGTGAATTATACGATTTAAGTTATACATCCCTTGTGGATATAAAGTTGATTCATTACATACTATTTAAGATGATTTAACGTTCGTTATGATTGCTTTTAATTGCAGTTTTAGGTATTATTTAGCATCATTTACGCTTATTTGAGTCATAAAATGCCTATTTTGTGTATACTAAATTCTAAATTCGTCTATGCAAACTCTAACTGTTTTAGTTCCTAAATTCCCCTCAGTACAAAAGTCATTACATGCTGAATTAAAGAAGAGAGTGAACCAATACCTTGATGAACATACCATTCGTGGTACTGGTAATTACAAATTATTTACAAAAGCAGCTATCTTAATTAGCTTATTTTTTATTACCTATATCCATTTAGTATTTTTTACTCCGCCAACTGCTTTTGCAATTGTGGAGTGTTTATTTTTTGGCGGCCTAATAGCTGCCATAGGATTCAACGTTATGCATGATGGCAGTCATGGTAGTT
>JBMOFB010000159.1:0-2242 GCA_049314475.1 Sediminibacterium sp. | reverse complement strand
AGTGAGGAGCAAGGCTTAAATGGTTCAAGAGCATTTGTAGAAGATCATCCAGAAGTGGTTGGCAAGTTACAAGCTTTGTTCAACCAGGACAATGGCACTGGTAGAATCGTCAATATTTCTGGACAAGGATTTAAATATGCAGGTGATTTTATTACTAGATGGTTGGCAGCAGTACCTAATAGCATGAAGGATTCTATTAAGACAACATTTCCTGGTTCGCCGGGTGGAGGTGGAAGTGACTTTGCTTCTTTTGTAGCTGTCGGTGCGCCAGGTTTTTCATTAGGTGCATTAAATTGGTCTTACTTTAATTATACTTGGCACACCAACAGAGATACATATGATAAAATCATTTTTGATGATTTAAAAAACAATGCGATGCTTACTGCAATGTTGGTGTACATGGCTTGCGAGGACAATGCCACTTTCCCAAGAGACAAAGTAGATTTAGGCACCAATAAGGTTACTGGACAGCCTATTCAATGGCCAACACAAGTAAAAGCAATGCGAAAAGGGCCTATAGCTCCTACCAATTAAACTATAAATATTTATTTAATTACAATTAATTTTTAAACGATCATTTATGTCTATTTTATCCAATTACAGTGATGGCTTTTTTAATGTGAGTGCAGCGCATGGGTTTCTTCCTGTGAAAGCGCCGATGGTAAAATTACCAAGTGTTTATGCGGACTTACAAGCTGTGTTGGACAACATGCCTGTTGTATTAAATGAAAATGAGTTTGGCTATTTAAATACAGAGGATGGCATTGTGGCACCTACATTAGCGATTCAAAATCATTTAGCTGCCGTTGAAAAAGAGGAAGACATTTTTGTTTTACAAGCCTTATTTAGATCGTATAGTTTTTTAGCATCAGCCTATTTATTAGAGCCTTCATTCCAACAATTTAGAAAAGACGGAAAGTACGGGAAAGCAAGAAATTTTTTACCTGCAAATATTGCGCAGCCATTTTGTAAAGTAGCCGATAAATTAAATGTGTTTGCTTGGTTAGATTATCATTATGCTTATTCATTGGGTAATTACCAAAAGCTAGACGAAGCTGGCGACTTGAATTGGGAAAATATCACCATGTGTAACCGTTTTTCTGGACAACCCGATGAGGTTGGTTTTATTATGTTGCATGTAGACATCAATCGTTTTTCTGCCAACTTAGTAGGCACTGTCATGCAGACCATTCAGGCATTAGATGGTGGAGCAAAATCAGTTGGTGATTTGCTTGAAAGGAATTGGTCTACGATGAAGCAAATGAATGAGCGCAGAAAAGAGATGTGGAAGGCTTCCAGATGGCAACGATACAATGACTTTAGAATTTTTATAATGGGTGTGAAAGGCAATACTGAATTGTTTGGAGATGGCGTGGTGTATGAAAATGTATGGGATGAACCTAAAGCATTTAGAGGACAAACTGGTGCGCAGGACGACATTATTCCTATGCAAGATATTTTTTCTGGGGTGATTTTTTATTATCCAGAAAATGAACTCACAAAATATTTATTAGACCTTAGATTATACCGTCCAACCTGTGTGCAAGACTTTTTCAAAGACCTTGAAAATTCAATGAAGACATTACATCCAAAGGGTTTGATGGGTAAGTTAGTAGAAAACAAAGATGTCACTGGACTTTGTTATTTATTAGGCATTTTAGAAGAAATATATCATTTCAGAAATGGACATTGGCAGTTTGTTCAAAAATACATCATGGCCAATACCAAGTATGCGATGGCGACTGGAGGCACCCCAATTACATCTTGGATTCCAAATCAAATTTTATCTGTCATACATCAGATGGAAGATGTTATAACTGCTATTAATCAAATTGGCAAATCAGATCAATTAGAGGCCAATACTATTTTTGAGAATAATTCAAAATTATTACCTACTAAAAAAGGTTTGATCAATGGACAACTTGAATTGATTCATAAAAACGACTTTTCTGCAGAAGCGGTATTTGCTTTGAACCAAAAGTTCGGCTATGATGATACTAAGTAGGCAGTCATCTTGATTAAAATTGGGATAAATCAAAATCTAGTTTACTTTTTTAATTTTTTATACTGTGTATCCAACTTATATTTGTAATACTAATATACAGTTATGCTAGATGCAATTGTTCCTTTAATTTCCTTAATTTCTTTAGAAGTAATTTTAGGCATTGACAATGTCATTTTTATCTCCATTCTATCCGATAAATTACCAGATAGTCAAAGAAATAAATTAAGGTATTGGGGA
>JBMOFB010000158.1:0-2274 GCA_049314475.1 Sediminibacterium sp. | reverse complement strand
TGATGGTGTTAACTTTTATGGTGATGAAACAACTAGTAATTTAGCTGGTGTTGGTTCTGCTGTTAAAAGTGGAGTATTAGCATCTTTAGTTGGTGCTTATGGTACTGCAATTGGAACAGCTACTTTCAACAGTTTATATGATGCTGCTGCTTTATATCCTACTTTAGCTGCTTACCAAGCATTCTTAACTGGTGCTGGTGGTGCTGCCTTAGGTGCAAATGCTGCATTCTTATGGGGTGATAAAAGAGGGTATTTTAATAATGTGAATGTTAGTAGAACAGGATATGCTGAACAAGATGTGGTAGATCCAACTGCATTGAACGTTAAATTCCAAGGGTCTATCCACTATAAACTCACAGACGATATAGAAGCATCTTTTGCAGCTTACAACGGCTCTGGAAATACAGTGTATACAGGAAGTGACCGTTATTCAATTAAGGATTTTAGCATGGCACAGTATAAATTTGAATTAAAGGCTAGAAACTGGTATGTAAGAGCTTATACAACTCTAGAGAATTCTGGTGCATCATTTAACTCAACGATTGCTGCACGTTATTTCAATGAAGCATGGAAACCTAGTACAACTTGGTACCCTACCTATGCTGCTACTTATTCGACTTTATTAAGTCTTGGTCTGAATCAACAAGCTGCGCATGCAGGTGCTAGAGCAAACGCTGATGCAGGAAGACCAACTGGTTACCTTGGTAACAATGCAATGTTCAAAGCCTTAGTAAGCACTCCAATATCTCAAGGTGGTGCGATGTTCTTAGAAAGAACTTCTATGCGTGCAGCTGAGGGTCAATACAATTTAACAGAAGCTTTTGGTCTTGCTAAACACAATGCTGATTTATTAGTAGGTGGAAGTACAAGACAATTTATTTTGAATTCTCAAGGTACTTTGTTTGCTGATACAGCTGGAAATATTAAGATCAATGAGTCAGGTGCTTACGCACAATTGTCTAAGCGTTTCTTAGATGATTTATTAAAGTTTTCATTCTCTGGTCGTTATGATAAGAATCAAAACTTCCAAGGTCGTTTTACACCAAGAGCATCTTTGGTTGTTAAATTAGAAGAAGACCATAACTTACGTCTTTCTTACCAAACAGCTTACCGTTTCCCTACGACTCAAAACCAATGGATCAACTTATTAGTTGGTGGTGGTACAAGATTAATGGGTGGTTTGCCTCAGTTAAGAAATTTCTACAAATTCAATACCAACCCTGCCTATTCTTTAGCGAGTGTGAACGCGTTTGGTGCTTCTGCATTAGCAGGTGCTCCAAATCCAGGTTTATTGAAAGTACAAGCCTTCCCAGAATTCAAGCCTGAGTCTATGACTTCTTTTGAAGTGGGTTACAAGGGTTTAGTGGCTAAAAAATTATTAATTGATTTCTATTACTATTTTGGTGCATATGAAAACTTCATTAGTGGTGTAACTGTGTTACAATCTAGAAATGCAGCAGCGCCTAGCCCATTAGATGTATTAGATGCAAATAAGCGTATTGCTTATTCTATCTCAACCAATGCGACTCAAAAAGTGAAATCATCTGGATGGGGTCTTTCATTAGACTACATCTTGCCTGCTAACTTTACAGTGAATGGTAGTATTTATGGAGATAAAATTGGAGGTTTAGCAGAAGGATTTATTGCTTACTTCAACACACCACAAATGAGAGCGAACGTTGGATTGAATAACAGTGGCTTTGCATTAAAAAATCGTTTAGGATTTAGCGCAATCTATCGTTACCAAGATGGCTTTACTTACGAAGGAACATTCGGCGTAGGTCAAGTATCTTCTTTCAACACATTAGACGCTGTATTAACCTACAAAGTGCCTTCAATCAAGTCCTTAATTAAAATGGGCGGTACCAATATTATGAACACTTATTATAACACAGCGCATGGTAGTCCACAAATTGGTGGATTGTACTATGTAAGCTTTGCTTATAACGTGTTTTAAAGTAACTCAGATGGGTTAGTTCCTGATCCCTTCCCGTTTTCGGGAGGGGATTTTTTTTGCTTCTATTCTTACTTTTTCCTGGATAAAACGCTATTTTTGCAATTCAAAATTAAAATCGATTTTTCCATGCGATCAATAGCCTTTAGAGAAGCCTTACGCGAAGCGATGAACGAAGAAATGAGAAGAGATGAGCGCGTATTTTTAATGGGAGAGGAAGTAGCAGAATACAATGGCGCATACAAAGTAAGCCAAGGGATGTTGGCTGAATTTGGACCAAAAAGAGTCATTGATACACCTATTTCTGAATTAGGTTTCAC
>JBMOFB010000157.1:0-2321 GCA_049314475.1 Sediminibacterium sp. | reverse complement strand
TGCGCATGTGTATCAATAAAATGCATAATCAACTGGTTTAAAGCACAAAAAAAGGACTTTTTTAATGAACCACATACTAAAAGACATTATTTATGCGTTTATGAATGAAATTACTAACCCATCCCTTTAAAGGATGTAAACTTTGTTTTTTATAGGGTACGGATTATACAGCCGGGGTTTCTACCCTGGCTTTTTTTTACACATTCTTGTGGCATTTACAAAGTTTTAAATTGATACCCTAGTTTTGAAAAATGCGCCAATACTTTTGGTAATGCAATACACAATCGATCCATCGCTTTTGCACTATCATGAAAAACAACAATGGATCCAGGTCCAGCATGTTGAATCACATTTTGAGCACATTGTTCACCTGTAATGGTGGTATCAAAATCTCCACTCAGTACATCCCACATGATAATTTGCTGCGGTAAAGTAGGATGCAGTCGCAACGCTTTGATTTGAGCAAAAGAAATCCTGCCATAAGGTGGTCTAAACAAATTTGAATCAATCCAATTTGTTGCTTCTTGAATATCAGCAATATAATTTTTGGTATTATTTTTCCAACCATTCATATGGTTTTGTGTATGATTCCCAACCACATGGCCTGCCGTAAGTATTGCATCATAAATTTCGGGATGCAATTGTACGTTTTTACCAATGCAAAAAAAACTTGCTTTGGCATTAAAATTTGATAATTGTTCTAGTACAAATGGCGTGGCTTTTGGATGTGGACCATCATCAAAACTTAAATAAATTACCCGCTCTTGATTGGATTTACGCCAGATACAAGCGCTATAAATAAGCCTTAACCAAAAGGGTGTTTTAATGAAATACATACTCAAAGATAAATGGTTCTTTTGCCCGTTTGCAACTTATCTTTGTAAAAATAAAGTGCACATGGACAATTCGGCTGATCAAATGGTAAGAGTTAGGTTCGCCCCCTCTCCCACTGGTGGATTACACTTAGGTGGCGTACGTACTGTTTTATTCAATTATTTATTTGCAAAAAAATACAAGGGTGAATTTATATTAAGAATCGAAGATACCGATCAGTCTCGTTTTGTACCAGGAGCAGAACAATATATTGTAGATACCCTAACTTGGTGTGGATTGACACCAGATGAAAGTCCAATTCATGGTGGCGCTTATGGTCCTTACAGACAAAGTGAGCGCAAGCAAATGTATAAGCAATATGCCAATCAATTGATTGAGCAAGGCAATGCTTATTATGCATTTGATACGGCAGAGGAATTGGATGCAAAAAGAAAAGAGATTCCTAATTTTCAATACAATCGTGCTACAAGAATGGGTATGAAAAACTCATTGAGTTTGCCTGCGGAAGAAGTGACCCCTTTACTCAATGATAACACCCCTTATGTAGTGCGTATTAATATGCCAGATTCAGAGGAATTGGTTTTTGAAGATTTGATTCGTGGCGAAGTAAAATTTGACACCAGCATGGTGGACGATAAAGTACTATTGAAAGCAGATGAAATGCCCACATATCATTTAGCAGTGGTAGTGGATGATTTTTTAATGAAAATTACCCATGCATTTAGAGGTGAGGAATGGTTGCCAAGTGCACCTGTACATATTTTAGTTTGGAAAAATTTATTTGGCTTGGATCAAATGCCTCAATGGGCGCATCTTCCATTAATCTTAAAACCAGACGGCAATGGTAAATTAAGTAAGCGCGATGGAGACCGATTAGGTTTCCCAGTGTTTGCAATGGATTGGACAGATCCAAATACAAAAGAATCAACCATTGGATTTAAAGAAAGAGGTTTCTTGCCAGCAGCTTTTGTTAATTTATTAGCAATGTTGGGATGGAATGACGGAACAGATCAAGAGTTGTTTTCATTAGATACTTTAATTGAAAAATTTAGTTTAGATAGAGTGCACAAAGGGGGTGCTAAATTTGATTACGAAAAAGCAAAATGGTTTAATCAAGAGTGGATCAAACAATCCGATGATACTTATTTAGCAAATTTAGTAGCACCTTATTTTGAAGCTGCAAAAATTGAAATTCACGAACCAAGTTATTTGGTAAAAGTAATTGGTCTTGTAAAAGAACGTTGTCAACTATTACCGGACTTCATCCCTCAATCTGCTTTTTTCTTTGCAGCACCAACCGATATAGACACGGCATCCATCCTACCAAAATGGGACGAGAAGAAGCACTGCTTCTTTGATGAACTAGCAAAATTATATCTAGCTGATTATGAACAAGAACAAAAAATGAAATCTTCAACCGAATTGGAAACTCATTTTAAAGCATTAGCGACCGAACAAGGACTTAAACCTGGTGATTTAATGTTGCC
>JBMOFB010000156.1:0-2335 GCA_049314475.1 Sediminibacterium sp. | reverse complement strand
TTTAGGCATTGATATCCAAATATTTTAAAAATTCAGCTTTTGTATTTTCTTCTTGGAATTTACCGCCATAATAACTGGTAATGGTATTGGAACTATCATCTTTTACACCTCTACTTGCAACACATAAATGTTTTGCATCCATAAACACTGCTACATCTTGCGTTTGTAAAACGGTCTGTAAAGCTTTACCAATTTGCATGGTCAAACGCTCTTGTACTTGTGGACGTTTAGAAAAATATTCTACCAATCTGTTTAATTTACTTAATCCAATTACTTTACCACTGCTAATATAGGCCACATGTGCTTTACCAAAGAAAGGCACAAAATGGTGTTCACAATTGGTATAGAAATTGATATTTTTTTCGACCAACATTTCATTGTACTGAAATTTATTTTCAAACAATGTCATGCTTGGCATGTTCGCTGGGTTCAAGCCTTGGAACAATTCTTTCACATACATTTTTGCTACTCTAAGTGGTGTGCCTCTTAAGCTATCGTCATTTAAGTCCATGCCTAGGGTTTCCATGATGGCTCTAAAATGCGGTTCTATCAAAGCAATTTTTTCTTCATCTGTTTTATCAAAAGCATCTGCACGCAATGGTGTGTCTACTGAGCTTGCTTTATGCTCATCACCCATCTCTTCCATAATTAAATGGCTTAATTCAATTTTTTGTTCGCTAAGCGGGGTAGTCAACAAAGTTTCTTTCTGTTTCATAAAGTCGAATTTTTAATGCCAATTGCTCAGCAATACGAGGTCTTAATAAATTGTAAATCACAATCGCAATGTTTTCTGCAGAAGGATTTAAATTATTAAACAACTCGGTGTCTAGGTTTAAATTTTTGTGGTCGAATCGGGCGATAACTTCTTCTCCAATAATTTTGCTTAAGTCCTTGGTGTTGATCACGAATCCTGTAATTGGATCGGGTACACCTACTACTTTTACTATTAAGTCGTAATTATGTCCATGGTAATTGGTATTGCTACAAGCACCAAAAACGCGCTTGTTTTCTTCGTCTGTCCAATCGGCACAAAACAATTTGTGCGCGGCATTAAAATGCTCTTTTCTATATACCGCTACTTGATGTTCCATGTTGCCTGAATTGATAATATAAAGTTACAAAATATAGAACAAGGATGCGCAAAGAATGTTTAACTTAAGCATAAATAAATTAAACAAAAAGGGGTAAAAAAAGATTAAAAGTTAATTTTGTTAATTATTTTGAGTAATAATTAGCCAAAATATTCCACATAGATTCGTTGGGTCTCATATAATTTAACACAATGCAATTGCACTTCCGAAGGTATATGTGGTTGTAACTGCTCCCAAATGGCAATCGCCAGGTTCTCGGTTGAACATAATTTCCCTGCCATAAAGGGCACGTCTAAATTAAGGTTCATATGGTCCAACGGGTCAAGCACATGTTGCTTGATGAGGATGCTTAACTTTTTAACGTCAAATAAGAAGCCAGTTTCAGGATTAGGTGTCCCTTTAACGGTCACCATTAACTCATAGTTGTGTCCATGCCAATTTTCATTTGCACAAACCCCAAACACTTCCTCATTTTTTTCCTTAGACCAATTTGGGTTGGCTAATTTATGGGCTGCGTTAAAATGTTCCACTCGAGTTAAGTATACCATCACCGTTTATTTTTGCAAAGATATAAATTTGATGGAACTTTATCCTATGAGAGTCATAATATCTGCAGCAACCAACGGGGAATGGATGCCCCTTTTTCAAAAAATCAACCCAAAATTCGTTACACCTAACAAAAAGTTCTCTGTGGGGTTTCATGAATCAGGTGTGGGTATGCTTGCAAGCAGTGTGTCTTTAATGAAGATGGTGGTTCAAGAAACCCCGTCTTTAATCATTCAAATGGGCATCGCCGGAAGCTTAGATCCAAAGTTGCCATTAGGGAAAGTGTATGCAATTAAAGATGATGTGATTGGTGACCTTGGTGTGACTGAAAATAAACAATGGAAAGACTTATTTGATTTAAAATTAGATGGTGCCAATGATGCGCCCTTTGAAAAAAAATCTTTACCCAACCATTGGTTGAATCAATACAACCTCTTGAATTTACCTACAAAAAAAGGCGTGACAGTGAATACCATTACAACAGATAAAAAAATCATCGAAAGGTATCGCACAAAATACAAAGCACAAATTGAATCCATGGAAGGTGCTGCCTTACATTATATTGGCAGAGACTTAAGTGTGCCTTTTATACAAATACGTGCGGTATCCAATTATGTGGGTGAACGTAATAAAGCAAAATGGAAAATGCAGGAAGCCATTTATAATTTAAATGAAACTGTCTTGCAATATCTAGACGC
>JBMOFB010000155.1:0-2337 GCA_049314475.1 Sediminibacterium sp. | reverse complement strand
TCTCCATACTTGAGCTGCAATATACTGCATCAAAAGGTAATTTTCTGAGCTAGGGTACAAATCTTATCCCCCATTTCTGAAATCCTTAATGCGCTTGATTTGGGGCCTTGTATTCCATTACAGGATGGCGCTCAAATGGGTGTTTTTGGGTGTCAAAAATATGCCTCAATGTCACCATATGCCTACTTGGTTCGGCTCCTAGGCTTTTATAGATATTGACCATTTTGGGATTCCAATCTGCAGCCCATCCCATTTCATATTCATTGTATATTTTGAGTTCATTAAGCAGTAGAGAAGTAGAGTAGATTAAATAACTATCAATACCTAAAGACTGAAATTTTGGTACGATTCCAAATGCTAAACCAGTCAATCTTTTATTTTTTTTCCTAAACTTCATCCACCCCAAATGTAATTTTTGTTTCCATCCAAATTGCCCATCAAAGTACTTAAAGTATTGATTGACATCTGGGATATTGATGAACATGGCAATTGGGTCTTCCTTGTAGTACGCAAATCGAATCATGCGCTCATCCATGACTGGACCAAGCGTTTTAAAAAGCTTCATAATTTGATTGTGTGTAATTTCTTTTGCTTCTCCGTGTTGTGCCCAAGCCGAATTATAAATATGCACAAAGTCATTGGCAAATTTGTCCAAGTTTTTTTTATCTAGATGTTGGATGCTGTACTCTTGTTTTGCATTGAATTTTTCGTAGCGCTCTTTGAATCGTTCCGGCAACTCAACCGACAATGATTTGCGGTAATAATATTGGTTGTAGAAATTTTCAAATCCATACTTGCTAAATAAATTTGCATAGTAAGGTGGGTTAAAAGACATGCCATACATGGGTTCTCTGTCAAAGCCTTCTACCATGAGCCCCCACCATTTATCTCTATCCCCAAAATTAACTGGTCCATCCATGGCTTCCATACCCTCTGAAATTAACCAAGCTTTTGCAGTATCAAATAATAAGTTGGCCACTCTTTGATCGTCTACGGCATCAAAATAGCCAACACATCCAGTCGCAAAATCGGTCCCTTTATTTTTATATTTAGGATAATGAAAAGCCGCAATACGGCCAATGGTATTGCCATTATCGTCTTGAACAATCCATCTTTTTGCGGCGCCGTCTTTGAATAATTTATTCTTTGCTGTATCAAAAGTGGCTTGCACTTCATTATCCAAAGGTCTAATATAGTTTGGGTTGTCCTTGTTGACAAGGGCATTGATTTCCAAAAAGGAACGCTCTAATTGGGGTGTATTGACTTCAATCACTTTCATAGCTGTAAATTAGAAATTTTTTAATACACTCAGCGCAAAAATACCAGCAGTCTCTGTTCTGAGTCGGGTAGGGCCAAGATCAATGGGTATAAAATCCTTAGCTATTGCAGCTTCAATTTCTGAACTAGAAAAATCGCCTTCCGGACCAATTAAAAGAAGTAGGTCATTACTTGGCATAACAGATTTGATTGAAGTTTTATTTAAAGGCTCACAGTGTGCTATCAGTTTTTGACTAGCAGTCGCTTCTGCGATACATTGCTGAAAGGAGATTGGCTCCGACAAAATGGGCAACCAAGTCTGTTGACTTTGAATCATAGCAGATTGAATGATTTGTTGCATTCTATCTGTTTTAAAACGTTCGTGAATCGTTCTTTCACAAACTAAAGGTGTAATCACTGCAATCCCCATCTCGGTTGCTTTTTCAAAAAGCCATTCTAAACGCACTGCATTTTTTAATAGAGAGATGCCTAATTGTAATTGTTGTGTTGGACGTTCTGTTTGTGTAGATGCGGTAATGGTAACAACTGCATTTTTTTTATGCGCCACTTGTATACTTGCATGAAATAATCCACCTATTCCGTTGGTGATATCAATTTGCTCGCCTTCCTGCATCCTAAGTACCTGAACACAATGTTTACTCGAGGTTTCACTCAATGTAAACTGTGTCATGCCAGTGGCAATTAATGGTTCGTAAAAAAACGGAGCAGACATAAAAACAATTTAGAATGGTTGATCATCGTTCGTGTCCTCATCAAATTCTCCACCATTCATTTTACTTCCTTGAATAAAAAATCTTCCACCATCTTGTGCATCGCTTCCGCCTAAATTGGCAGAGATGGGTTTATAATTATTACTTAGTCCAGGTATGCCAGTATCCCCATCCCATTCTTCGAATTTCTGTACATCTAATCTTGCTCTTAATTTAATTAAATCCAATGAGCCATTTCTATGCTTTGCAATCCTGATATGTGTTTCACCCATGGTGCTTTCGCCCATCTCATTGCTCATCACTTCATAATATTCTGGTCTGTAAATGAACATCACCATATCCGCATCCT
>JBMOFB010000154.1:0-2389 GCA_049314475.1 Sediminibacterium sp. | reverse complement strand
CCTAATTCTTTTAAGTATAAACACAAGTCCCAAGCTGCCTCAGGATTTTCGTGTTTGATCACAATGGCATTTAACAATCCACGTCCTCTAATGGAAGCAATAAATGGAGAGTTTAAGTTGGCTAATTCTGCTCTTAAAATTTCACCCATTTTAAATGAATTTTCTACCATATTTTCTGATTTGATCACTTCCAACGCTTTCATAGCAACTGCACATGCAAGCGGATTTCCACCATAAGTAGATCCATGTTCACCTGGCTTAATTTGTAACATGATTATATCATCTGCAAGTACAGCAGCAACTGGGATTGTACCGCCACTCAATGCTTTTCCTAAAATCAAAATATCAGGACGCACATTTTCATGATCACATGCTAATAATGTACCTGTTCTTGCCAATCCTGTTTGGATTTCATCCGCAATAAATAATACATTGTATTTGGTACATAAATCTCTAACGCCTTTTAAGTAGCCGTCTGTAGGAATCACCACACCTGCTTCACCTTGGATAGGCTCCACCATATAGGCTGCCACATTTGGATCTTGCAATGCAGTTTCTAATGCAGCTAAATCGTTGTATGGTACTAAACCAAATCCTGGCATAAACGGACCAAAGCCATTGTAACTACTTGGGTCAGTAGAGGAGGAAATTGCAGCTAAAGTTCTACCCCAAAAATTTCCTTCGGCAAAAATAACTTTCGCTTGATTTTCTGGAATGCCTTTTTCTGCATAGCCCCATCTTCTCGCCAATTTAATGGCGGTCTCTCCACCCTCAACACCCGTATTCATAGGCAATACTTTATCGTATCCAAAGTATTCCGTGATGTATTTTTCGTATTCGCCAAGTAGGTTATTATAAAACGCTCTAGAGGTGAGTGTTAATTTTTGAGCTTGATCTGTCAAAGCTTTGATAATGGCTGGATGACAGTGTCCTTGATTCACAGCCGAGTAGCCGCTTAAGAAATCAAAGTATCTTTTTCCATCTACATCGTATAAAAAAACGCCTTCGCCTTTTTCAAGTACAACAGGAACGGGGTGATAGTTGTGTGCGCCGAATTGATCTTCAAGGGCAATATACTTTGCAGTATTTGCACTCGTTTGTATGGGAGTTAACATGAAATATTTTTTTAAATAAAATGAAAAATACAGGAGGCATCAAGTTTATTAAACTTGATAAAAAAACTAAAACGTAGGGCTTAATATCACCCCATGGGATGATTTAGAAAATCTAAATTAGAAAATAAGAATTTTGCCTGTATCATGCTGCTAAGATAGGTTTTTTGGCTAATTTTCCCATATTTGGACTTACATTCGCATAAATACATTTGTTTTGGAACCGCTCGTATCAATCGTTATTTTAAATTTTAATGGAGCCAATTATCTGAAGACTTTTTTGCCTTCGGTATTGGCAACAACCTACCAACACAAAGAAATTGTGGTGGCGGATAACGGTTCTACAGATAATTCTTTAGAGCTACTTGCAAAATATTTTCCTACAGTTAAAGTGATTCAAAATCCAACCAACGAAGGTTTTGCAGGAGGATACAATTGGGCGCTTAAACAAGTTCAAGCCGACTATTATATTTTATTGAATTCAGACGTGCAAGTGGATGCAAATTGGGTAACGCCAATGGTTCAATTAATGGAGTCCAATCCTACTATTGGTGCATGTCAACCAAAAATATTAGCACAAAAAGAACCAACTTATTTTGAGTATGCCGGTGCAAGTGGTGGATGGATAGATGCCCTTGGTTATCCTTTTTCAAGAGGTAGGGTGTTTGATGTTTGCGAGCAAGATAAAGGGCAGTATGATGTTGCTGAGCGTATTTTTTGGGCATCTGGAGCAGCCATGATGATCCGATCTAAATTGTTTCATGCATTGGGTGGATTTGATGCTAGTTTTTTTGCACATCAAGAGGAAATTGATCTTTGTTGGAGAATGCAATTAGAAGGGCATACATTATATGCTTGTCCAACTGCAGTGGTGTATCATGTGGGTGCGGGCACATTACCAAGAGGTGGTCGAAAAGTGTTTTTAAATTTTAGGAATAATTTGATCATGTTAAGTAAGCATCTAACTTTTCATGAACTCCTATGGAAAATGCCAATGCGTTTTGCGTTAGATGGCGTATCTGCTTGGAAAGGCTTATTGAGCGGGGATGGGTACTTTTTTACAGCCATCTTTAAGGCACACTTAGCAGTAATTGGGTACTGGTTATCAGGTAAAGTCAATAGGAGTAAGGCATGTAAACCAATGGCTTTGATAGGGGGTGTTTACAATGGCTCAGTTGTTTTTCAATACTTTTTAAAAAACAGGCAAAAATTTGATAAAATTGTCACCAAACACGTTCATAATTAAGAACTTGTTGTTATTTTTGCATCCGTAATTA
>JBMOFB010000153.1:0-2398 GCA_049314475.1 Sediminibacterium sp. | reverse complement strand
ATTTTGGAGATGCCAATTTAATCAATACAGAATTAGAGAAATACAATAAAGTAACTAGACAAGATGTATTGAATGTGGCTAAAAAGTATTTAAACAAAGACAATAGGATTGTATTGTATTATTTACCTAAAGAAAAACCTACCACTAAATAAACGAGTCATTCTAAAAAGTTTACCTTAAAATAATTTTATGAAAAAACATGTATACTTATTTCTATTTTTCGTTCCATTGCTTTCCATGGCACAGAATATAGATCGTTCAAAAGCGCCTTTGCCAGGCAAAGCACCCCTTATTCAAGTAGGCGACCCAGTTAAATTTACTTTAGCCAATGGGTTACAAGTATTTGTCGTTAAAAATACAAAATTGCCACAAGTCAGTGCTACATTGGCTCTAGACTATGATGGTTTTACAGAAGGAGATAAAGCGGGTGTAGCTCAAATGGCTGGACAGCTTTTAAAGAGAGGTACTTCAACAAAAACAAAAGCACAACTAGACGAAGCCATTGAATTTTTGGGTGGAAGCATGTCTACTTCAAGTCAATCAGCATCGGTTAGTTCTTTAAAAGGTAATTTCCCAAGTTTATTAGGGTTATTATCAGAAGTGGTCTTACAACCAGCTTTATCTACAGAGGAGTTGGAGAAAATTCGTAAGCAAACCTTATCAGGCATTGAGTCAAGCAAAGACGATGCAGATGCAATTTCTGGCAATGTGGTTAAAAAACTAGTGTATGGTGCAACCCATCCTTATGGTGAAATGATGACCACTAAGACCGTGAATGCAGTGTCTATTGCTGATGTAAAATCATTTTTAAATACTTACTGGATACCGAATGCAGCTTATTTGATTTTTGTGGGAGACATTGAACCTGCTACTGCAAAAATGTTAGCTGAAAAAAGTTTTGGCAATTGGAAAAAAGGGGTGTTTACAAAACAAAATTTTGCGAAGCCTGTTCAGCCTAAACAAACTTATGTAGCCATTGTAGACCGACCTGCAAGCGTGCAAAGTGTGGTTGCGATTGCTGGCGTGGTAGATTTGTTACCTGGCTCTCCGAATGTGATTGCAGGCTCTGTGATGAATAATATTTTAGGTGGTGGCTTCTCTGGCCGTTTGTTTGCCAACCTCCGCGAAAAATATGCATTTACTTATGGCGCTTACTCTTCCTTAAGTCCGAGTCGTCAAATTGGTATTTTCCAAGCAGAAGCATCTGTTAGAAACGAAAAAACAGATAGTTCTGTACAAGAATTATTACGCGAAATAAATACCATCAGAAATGAGCAAGTAGGAGAGACTGAATTAAGTAGAATGAAGAATTATTTATCTGGTGGATTTGCAAGATCACTTGAGAATCCTGCAACCATTGCCAACTTTGCATTGAATATTGCACGTAACAATTTACCTGCAGACTATTATCAAAAATACTTGACTAATTTAGCAGCAGTCGATGCAGCAAAAGTGCAAAATGCAGCTCAATTATTTTTGAATACCAATCAAATGCATATTGTGATTGTTGGTAATGCAAAGCAAATTGCAAAAGGTTTAGAAAAATATGGTCCATTAAAGTATTTTGATATAGAAGGTAATGAAGTAGCTGCTCCTACAGAAGTAAAAGCAGATGCGAGTTTAACGCCAGCAGCTTTGATGGAAAAAGCGATTGCAGCAATCGGTACAAAAGAAGCCTTAAATAATATTAAAGATGTTGAATTAAAAGGAACCGCTAATTTAATGGGTCAGTCTTTAGAAATGAAACAAACCATTGTAATGCCGGGTAATTCAGTAACAACCATGTCCATGGGTGGCATGGCGATTATGAGACAGGCAGTAGTTGATGGTAAATATTCTGTGGCACAACAAGGTCAAGAAGCACCTATCACAGATGATTTAAAAGAAGGTCTAGATGAGTCTGCTACACTTGTACCAGAGCAATTATTCCTTACAAAAGGTTATGGCTTAAAGATTGTTGGCGCAGAAAAAGTAGACGGTAAAGATGCCATAGATGTAGAAGTAACAACCCCTTCTAAGAAAGTATCACACCGTTTTTATGATGCTACAACATTCTTATTAGTGAAGACTTCAAAATCAGAAGAAGTGCCTGGTCAAGGCACAATGACACAACAACAATATTATACTGGTTATAAAGTTGTAAATGGTGTTCAAATTGCTACGGAGCAGCTTATGGATTTAGGTCAAATGAAAATCAATATCAAGTACACAGATATTAAAGTGAATCAAGGATTAAAGTCTAGCGATTTAAAATAAGAGAGACCTTAAACAAAGATTTAGTAAAATCTAGTTCATGTAACGTCCTAAAATAGGTTGACTGATTTTAGGTAATAGTTGAAGTTACTGGGACTATCTTATAAAGTGTGTAAGTGAAAAATAGTTGGGGTTTAAACCCCAA
>JBMOFB010000152.1:0-2405 GCA_049314475.1 Sediminibacterium sp. | reverse complement strand
TTTCAATGTGAAGACGCACCCACTATGCTTTTTTCTAAAGGCACTAAAAAATGGAATCTGCCTTTTTTAATTAGTATTGTTGGCACACGCAACCACACGATCTATGCGGACAAAGTGATTCAAGAATTACTCGAAGGCATTCAGCATTTGAATCTGGGTGTGGTCAGTGGTTTAGCATTGGGCATTGATGGCATGGTACATGAAAAAGCTTGCCAACTAAAAATTCCAAATTGGGGCGTGATTGCAACGGGATTGGATAGTATCTACCCAGCACAACATCAACGCTTAGCAAATAAAATGATGGAGATGGGTGGCATCCTTTCAGAAAACACCAGCAATACCCAACCGCTGGCTTTTCAATTTCCAAAACGCAATCGCATTGTGGCGGGCATGTCCGATGCCACCATCGTCATTGAATCTCAAGTACAAGGCGGAAGCATGATTACAGCTGGGCTCGCAAGAGGTTATAATAGAGAAGTGTTTGCAGTGCCGGGCAAGATTACAGACCAAAAAAGCTCGGGCTGCTTAGCGCTCGTTCGTTCCAATACGGCTCAATTATACCAAAGTCCTACGCAATTATTAGAAAGCCTGGGTTGGGCAATTTCAGACAATCATACCCCTATCCAAAAGCCTCTACCCTTTGATTTAAGCCCTATTTGCCAAGAAATTTTAGCCATCATTACTAAGCAAAGCCCCATCCACCAGGACCAGCTCGCCAATCTGTTCAATCTCAATATAGGCTTGCTTTCCACGCATTTACTAACCCTCGAATTAAATGGCCTCATCCTCCCCCATGGAGGGGCAATGTATAGTATCCGCTAAAAAAAGGATTTTGCCCAAATATTGGCTTGCCCTATCTTTGCCTATGGCAACAAGAAATTCTACCTCCCGCATTTTTGGACAAGGCTTGACATTTGATGATGTATTGCTAATGCCTGCCTATTCCGAAGTCCTTCCTTCCGAAGTAAATATCCACGCACAACTAACTAAGCATATCAAATTGCATGTGCCAGTTTTGTCTGCTGCTATGGATACAGTGACCGAAGCTCAATTAGCTATTGCACTTGCAAGAGAAGGTGGCATTGGTATCCTCCACAAAAACATGTCGATTGAACGCCAAGCAGAACAAGTGCGTAAAGTAAAACGTAGCGAGAGTGGCATGATTGTAGACCCTATCACTTTAGAGGTGACCGCTACTATTGGTGATGCATTGAACCTGATGCGTGACAATAAAATTGGCGGTATTCCTATTGTTGACAAAAACCACAAATTAGTGGGCATCCTCACCAACCGTGACTTACGCTTTGAGACCGATCGAAAAAGAAAAGTGAGCGAAGTGATGACCAATGAAAATTTAATCATTGCGCCAGAAGGAACAGATTTAAAGAAAGCAGAAAAAATCTTACGTCAATATAAAATTGAAAAATTACCTGTTGTCAACAAACAAGGAAAATTAATTGGCTTAATTACTTACAGAGATATTTTACAAGTGACTGCTTTCCCAAATGCAGCTAAAGATAGCATTGGTCGTTTATTAGTGGGTGCTGCTTTAGGTATTACAAAAGATGTATTAGATCGTGCAGCAGCATTGCAAAGTGTTGGAGTAGATATCGTTTCATTGGATAGTGCACATGGTCATAGTAAAGGCGTGATAGAAGCGTTAAAATTGATCAAGAAAAATTTTAAAAACTTACCAGTCATTGCAGGTAATATTGCAACTGGTCCAGGTGCTTTGGCATTGGCAGCAGCAGGTGCAGATGCAGTGAAAGTGGGCATTGGTCCCGGTTCTATTTGTACCACAAGAATTGTGGCAGGTGCAGGTGTACCTCAGTTAACAGCCATCATGGAAGCAGCAAAAGCGTTGAAAGGAAAAAATATTCCAATTATTGCTGACGGTGGTATTCGTTATACAGGCGATATGGTGAAAGCTTTAGCAGCTGGTGCCAATTGCGTAATGATGGGCAGTATTTTTGCAGGTACCGAAGAAAGTCCTGGCGAAACAATTATTTACGAAGGCAGAAAATTCAAAGGCTACCGAGGGATGGGAAGTATTGGCGCCATGTCTCAAGGAAGTGGTGATCGATATTTTCAAGAGGATGCAGAAGCTAAAAAGTTTGTACCAGAAGGAATTGAAGGTCGCGTTGCTTACAAAGGCGCTTTAGGAGAAATCGTATACCAATTTGTGGGTGGACTAAAAGCTGGTATGGGCTACTGTGGTGCAAAAACTATAAAGGATTTACAGAATGCCACATTCGTTCAAATCACCAATGCAGGAATGAGAGAAAGCCACGCACACGATGTTGATATCACTAAAGAATCGCCAAACTATAGTAGAAAATAAGTCTACACGAATAAATCAACACAATGCGTAAACTTTGTTTACTTCCACTATTGTTATTGTTCGG
>JBMOFB010000151.1:0-2423 GCA_049314475.1 Sediminibacterium sp. | reverse complement strand
AGCCGAATGGCTATTTACATATTGGTCATGCAAAAAGTATTTGTTTAAATTTTGGCCTTGCTGAAACTTTTGGTGGTGCGACGAATTTAAGATTTGATGATACTAATCCAGTAACAGAAGAAACTGAATATGTAGATAGTATCAAGGCCGATTTAAAATGGTTGGGTTTTAATTGGATTAAAGAATGTTACGCCTCAGATTATTTTGATCAATTGTATGCTTTTGCTGTTCAATTAATCGAAAAAGGATTGGCTTATGTGGATGATAGTTCTGCCGAGGAAATTGCACAACAAAAAGGTACACCTACTCAGCCTGGAACAGGAAATGCATACAGAAATAGAAGCATTCAGGAGAATTTAGAATTATTTGCTGCGATGAAAGCAGGTAAGTACAATGATGGTGAAAAAGTATTACGTGCTAAAATTGATTTAGCAAGTCCAAATATGCATATGCGTGATCCGCTTTTATATCGCATTAAAAAAGCACATCACCACCGCACAGGAGACCAATGGTGCATCTATCCAATGTATGATTTTGCCCATGGACAAAGTGATTCTATCGAAAATATTACCCATTCAATTTGTACCTTAGAGTTTATCCCGCACAGGGCTTTATATGATTGGTGTATCGAGCAATTAGGCATTTTCCCATCCCATCAATATGAGTTTGCACGATTGAATATGACTTACACAGTCATGAGTAAGCGTAAATTATTACAGTTGGTGCAAGAAGGGCATGTGCAAAGTTGGGATGACCCAAGAATGCCAACCATTAGTGGTATGCGCAGAAGAGGCTATACTGCAGAAAGTATTCGTGATTTTTGTGATCGTATTGGTATTGCTAAAAGAGAAAATATCATCGACTTTAGCTTACTAGAATTTTGTGTACGTGAACATTTAAATAAAATTGCACAAAGAAGAATGGTGGTGACTGACCCAATTAAATTAATCATTACCAACTACGAGCAAACCGAAGAAATATTAGATTCAGAAAACAATCCAGAAGATCCGAATGGAGGTACAAGACCTGTTCCTTTTAGTAAAGAACTATGGATTCAAGCGGATGATTTTATGGAAGAGCCAACTAAAAAATATTTTAGATTAGGCCCTGGATTGTCTGTAAGATTAAAGAGCGCCTACATTATTGAGTGCGAAAGTTTTGATAAAGATGCCAACGGAAAAGTGACCACCGTGTATGCAAAATATTTCCCTAATTCTAAATCGGGTTCAGACACATCGGGTATTCATGTAAAAGGTACATTGCATTGGGTAAGTGCGAAGCATGCTATTCCTGTTGAATTAAACGAGTATGATCGTTTGTTCAATGTAGAAGATCCAAGCAGCGCAGAAGGTGATTTTAAGTCCTATATCAACCCACATTCATTGCATACAGTCACCACAGCTTGGGGAGAACCATCTTTGTTAAATGATGCCTTAGAAGATCGATTCCAGTTTTTAAGAAAGGGTTATTTTTATCAGGACACCAATAGTTCAAAAGACAAGTTGGTATTCAATAGAACAGTGACCCTTAAAGACGCTTGGGCCAAGGAACAAAAGAAATAATTCAAACAGCAACCATGTTATTGGACTTGGAACAATTTAAAAGCCATTGGGCAACGACTTTTCCAGGTATCACTACCCACAACACGCATTTTATTATTGCAGTGAGTGGTGGGGTGGATAGTATTGTGCTTGCCGCTTTGATGCAACAAATGGGTGCAACATGTTCCATTGCACATGCAAATTTTCAATTAAGAGGAGATGAAAGTAACAGGGACGAAAGATTTGTGCAAGCATTTGCTATAAAAATGGGGATGCCATTTTTAACAAAACGATTTGACACATTGGCTTTTGCCGAACAATATAAAATGGGTATCCAACAAGCTGCTAGAGAAATCAGGTATGCTTGGTTTGAAAGTTTAATCAAGGAAATGGATGTACAAGCAGTTTCTAAAATTGTTTTACTCACAGCGCATCATGCAGATGACCAAGTGGAGACCGTGCTCATGCAATTTTTTAGAGGAACAGGCTTGCATGGATTAACTGGGATTCCAGCTATGAGAACCCACCAACAAAATCCACTCGGCACAGATCATATTAATTTAATTAGACCACTATTACCTTATAGTAAAGCAAGTATCAAAGACTTTGCAAAATTAAATGGGCTAGACTACGTAGAAGATAGTTCTAATGTAAAAAATGATTACACTAGAAATTTAATTCGCAATCAATTGATTCCACAAATGGAGACCATTTATCCAAATGTCAATCAGCAAGTACTTGATACGATTTCGAGATTAAAAGAAGCTGAAGCCATTGTAGCTGCTACAGTTGCGGCTTACTGGAAAAAGCATATTAGTTTTCCAAAGGGGATTCCAACGATAGAAGTATCCAAATGGAATCAACTCAAAGGCAATGCAACGT
>JBMOFB010000150.1:0-2435 GCA_049314475.1 Sediminibacterium sp. | reverse complement strand
TCATTGATGCGATGAAGTGTAGTACAAAAGTGATTGAAGGCTTACAAGGTTTAAAACAATCCTTATGTATTTTATCTACGCATCTGTACGAAATTAGTGAGCCACTTAAAGTCTACCCCCATATTCAATTTTGTTATTTTGAAACCTCAGTCATCAATAAAACATTGCTATTTAATTATACGCTAAAAAAAGGAGTAAGCCAGGATCGGCTTGGTTATCTTATTTTAGAAAGAGAAGGCGTGGTGGATTTAATTGAGCGTATAAATACTTAAATACGGCTTCAATTATTTGCTATTTTTCAAAGAAACATGCTCGTAAAAACTAGAGGGGCCTCCTTATTTGGCACGGATGCCATTGGCATACAAGTAGAAGTCAATGTGAGTATGGGCCAAGGCTATTGCATCGTTGGGCTTCCGGACACGGCAGTGAAAGAAAGTTTACACCGTACAGAAATTGCAATCAAGGCCAACGGATTTCAGATGCCGAGAACAAAATTAGTCATCAATTTAGCCCCTGCTGATATCAAAAAAACAGGGCCTGGTTTTGATCTTCCCATTGCAATTGGCATCCTTGCTGCATCTGGTCAAATAGTTGATTCAAAAGTATTGGCGCAATACTTAATGATGGGTGAACTTAGTTTAAATGGCGCACTTCAGCCTATCAAAGGGGTACTTGCAATGGCCATCTATGCAAAAGAAGCTGGATTAGATGGGTTAATCATTCCAACAAAAAACGCAGCTGAGGCATCCCTGATTGAGGGGCTAAAAGTATTTGGATTCGACCACCTCACCCAAGTCACTCATTTTTGTAATGAACCCGCATTGTTTAGCCCCTTCCAACAAATAGATTTAGAAAGTGCGCCATTACCGATGGATTACCCCGTAGACTTCGCTTTTATCAAAGGACAGTTTCAAGCAAAAAGAGCGATCGAAATCGCCGCTGCAGGAGGCCATAATTTAATCATGGTAGGCCCACCTGGTGCAGGTAAAACATTATTGGCAAAAACTAGTATTAGCATCCTTCCCGCTATGTCCCACGACGAAACTTTAGAAACAAGTAAAGTCTATAGCTTATTGGGGAAGTTGTCGCCTAAGTCTGGGCTCATGCATACCCGTCCATTCAGAAATCCGCATCATTCCTTATCAGCCATCGCACTCGTGGGTGGCGGATCCATCCCTCAGCCAGGTGAAATTTCAATGGCTCATAATGGCGTTTTGTTTTTAGATGAGTTGCCAGAATTCTCCCGAGCAGCCATCGAGATTTTACGCCAACCAATGGAGGCCGGTTATGTGAGCATCTCTAGAGCAAGGCAAACAGTTGATTTTCCTAGTAGATTTATGCTTTTTGCCTCTATGAATCCTTGCCCTTGTGGGTATTTTAATCATCCTCAAAAAGCATGTACTTGCAGTCCTAATAGTGTAAGAAAATACTTACATAAAATTTCTGGACCATTATTAGATCGAATTGATTTACAAATTGAGGTCGTTCCAGTAAGTTATGAAGCACTCACCAACCAGACCATGATAGAAAACTCACTGACCATTCGCAATAGGGTTCAAAAAGCAAGAGCCATACAATTTAAAAGATTTAAACAACGCCCAGGGATGAATACAAATGCCCAAATGCAATTGAATGACTTAAAAGAATGGGCGCAATTAGATGAAGCTTCTGCAAAATTATTAAAAATAGCCATGGAGCAATTTCACCTGAGTGCAAGAGCCTATGATAGAATCATTAAAGTAGCGCGGACCATTGCAGATTTGGATGATGCAAAAGATATTCAAAATCAGCATATTAGTGAATCAATTCAATACCGAATGCTGGACCGAGCCGCATGGGGTCAGGCATATTAATATTCACTTAATATTGTCCAGTTGTTAGCATCACCAAAGTACATGCTTCTATTGTAGTTATACCAGCAGTTTGTGCTAATTCCATTAATAAAGGATTTTCGGTTCCTGGATTAAAAATGATACGTTCTGGCTTTAGGGCAATTATCTGATCATAATATGCATCTTGCGCAGTTGGTCCTAAGTACAAAGTCAATGTAGCTATGGATCCTGGACTTGGCCAGTCTTGTAAAATAGGCAGGTTTTGGATCATCCCTTTTTTAATCCCATACGGATAAACTGCATGTCCTTTTTCTAACAACATGACCGTAGCCATATAACTGTATCTTTCTGAGTTGGGCGATGCCCCTAAAACCATGGTAACACTTGTTTGCATAAAACAAATCTATTATTAAAAATTTAAACTGTTTTTATTTTGTTACAAAAAAAAGAATGTAATTTTATAAAAACCAACACTCCTTAAAAACAAAATAAAATTTATGGCAAGCAAAAAAAAATCAAAAGCAAAGAAAGTAGAAGCTAAAGCAAAAAAGGCAGAAGCTAAAAAAGTAACTGGCAAGAAAGCAACTCCAGCTAAAAAGAAGG
>JBMOFB010000149.1:0-2473 GCA_049314475.1 Sediminibacterium sp. | reverse complement strand
ATGGCATGCAAGAGGTCAGCGGTTCGAACCCGCTATTCTCCACAAAATTTTTATTGTGAGATGATGTGGTTTAAAAAAAGGTATACAAGAGTCCTATTTTTTGTATTTTTTGTAATGGTACAAAAGGCCGGCTTTGGTCAAATAGCACCATTGAAATTATCTGTTGTAGATAAAAAAACTCAGCCTATTGCTTTTGCCAATATCACTATTCAAATGATTGATAGTACGACGCCTAAAAATCTAGTCGCCGATAGCAATGGTGTTGCTAACATTACCTTAGAGCCTGGAAAACTCTATAAAATAAAAACGAGTGCAGTAGGATATCAAACAGATAACAGGACAATCAAATTTGAAAAGCTAAATAGTGTAAAGATTGAATTGAAGGAGATGAATGATCAATTAAAAGAAGTCGTGGTGACTTCCACTAAGCCTTTGATTAGACAAGAGGACGATAAATCGGTGGTGGATCCAGAGCCTTTAGCGGCTGCGTCGACCAATGCCTATGAGACAATGGAAAAAATTCCTGGCATCTTCATCGACCAGGATGGTAATATTTATTTAAATGGATTGTCTCCAGCAGGCATACAAATTAATGGCAGAGAGTTAAGGATGAGTGCTACTGATATGGCCACCTTATTAAAAAGTTTACCACCAAGTTCCATTCAAAAAATTGAATTAGTAAGGACGCCTTCTGCAAAATACGATGCTTCTGGTGGGGGCGGTGTGGTGAATATCGTTTTGAAAAAAGGTGTCAAGATTGGCTTGAATGGTTCTGTGAATACTGGAATGAATCAAGGGGTTTATGGCAATCAATTCATTGGGCTTACATTAAACAATACTACAGACAAATACAATTCCTATTTGAATACACAGTTTAATCAAAATGATGGATATAGTATTGTAAATACAGATCGCTTTTTATCTATCGACACCGTGTTAAAACAAACTGCAAAAACTTTAAGCCCAAACAAATCAGCCTATATTGGATTTGGCTTAGGTCGAAATTGGACAGATCGTTTTGAATTAAATTATGATGCTAGGGTGAGTGGACAATCATTCATCAATTCTACCAATAATGAATCTATACTAGAAAAAATTTCTGCAAAGAAAAATTTAAGTGCAATTGCCTCTCTTGTTGAAAATGATGGTTCAAATTTCAATTTCAACCAATCGGTAAGGTCAAAACTTAAATTAGATTCCTTAGGTGGGGAATGGACGATAGATTTTTCCTATAATTTTATTCAATCCAATACAGATCAAATCTATAATAATTCATTTTTTGCTGGTGGACTTGCATCCAAAGGATCTGGTAATTTTACCAATGATAGAGATTTTCTAACCTATCAGACAGATTACAAAAAGAAGCGATTTGATATCACAATCGAAGCTGGTTTAAAGTCAAGCATTTTAAGCTTCCGCAATAAGGCCAATTATCAAAAGGACCAAAATGGCATTATCGTAAAAGATGCTTTTAGAACAAGTGCCTATAATTTTAAAGAACAGATCAATGCTGGTTATTTACAAGGTTCAAAAACTTGGGGTGCAGTGGTGCTTAAAGTTGGTACTAGGGTAGAGCAGACTATCATGCAAGGAGAACAAAAAATTCCTTCTGATACTTCATTTTCATTGAACAGAACAGACGCCTTCCCTTATGTTTTTTTAAGTCGTAAACTTTTTAAAATTGCTGGCTATGAAATGCGAGGTTATTTAGTATACCGCAAAACTATCAGCAGGCCTAGTTATGAGTTCTTAAATCCTTTTCCAAGATACATCGATCCCTTTTTATACGAATCTGGTAACCCGAGTTTAAAACCACAATTCACCTCTAATTATGAGGCGAATATAAGCGTGGACGACAAACCAATATTTGCTTTTGGTGTGAATGAGACCAAAGACATTTTTACAAATGTGCTCTACCAATCTCCAACCAATAATCAAGTAGCTTATCGGACTTATGACAATCTTGGAAAAAGCAGAGAGACCTATTTTAGAGGTATTGCTGTGATTCCTCCGGGTAAAGCTTTTTTTGCTGTGGTGGGTGCCCAATTAAACCATAATGTATACAATGGTATTTATGAGCAAAAGCCAATCGTTTTTGATAAAGCTACATGGACTTTCTTTACTTTTCAGTCTTTGAAATTAGATAAGCTTTCTACCTTTACAATCAATGGATTTTGGAGAACCAATGGCCAACAACAATTTTATGAATTGGATAATTTTGGTCAATTGAATAGTTCATTGAATAGACAATTTTTGAATAAAAAATTAACCGTAACCTTATCCATGAACGATATCTTCTTTACCAATAAAAATACCTTCACTTTAAAGCAAGGAAGTATTTATGCCGTTGGATTTAGAGAGAATGATACAAGAAGATTTGGAATCAATATCCGATACAATTTTGGGGTAAAGCCAAAGGAACAAAAGTTGGACATGTTGGATGCTGATGTAAAAGTGAACTAATCAAAATAGT
>JBMOFB010000148.1:0-2672 GCA_049314475.1 Sediminibacterium sp. | reverse complement strand
CAACCCAATGTTTACTGTGCAGTACGCATGAGTGGCATGGGAGTTGCGATTGCACCTATTGTGGCTAAGAAAGCATTGAAATTAATGAAGGGGTAGTTTATTGACTACAAATCCGAAGTGCTTGTTCGACATCAAAAACTGGAATAACACTTTTTTTAAAGCCTTTTTTATCTCTACTAACAATCAAATCAATTTTTTTATTGGACAACGCAGCGTAATACTGCACTGCGTCTTCAAAATCTGAAAATTCAGAATGTATAGATTGATTTATGATATTACTATTAACCTCTAATAGTTCTGTCAAGTCATATAATGTAGTCAAATGTGAAATGACAATTTTAGGAGATTTAATCAGCTTGTTTAATAAATAATACACATTCGTATAAGAATTTGCAGAAATAAAAGGTTTTTTATTGTTATGAGCGTATAAATCAAAAAGTTCAGTTGCTGCATTCGAAAAACTTGCTCTATTTCCAAGAAAGTCTATGATTACATCCGTATCTATAAAGATATTTTTCATTTTAATTTATTATATCGTTCAAGTAATATTTTTCCAAGTTCTTTTTTATAATCAAAATTCTTTGGAAGATTTATTATCCCTTTTAACTTAGCAATAGAAGGATGCAACTTTTTAGTTTTATTTTTTTCAACTTTTCCATTAACTGCAACCGCTTTTAAATAATTTTCAACCAAAGAAGAAAGACTCTCTTCTTTTTTCTTGGCATAAATTTTTGCGTTATAGATTACTTCATCTTCCACCACAAGGGTCAATTTTGTTTTCATTACACGTGTATTTTAAAGTATAAATATACGTGTAATTAGGTATTTGATAAAAAATAAATAAAACAATTAGTATCTTAGAAACCTTTCTAATACTATCTTTGCGCCATGGGTCAAAAGAAACTAATCAAGTTTGCAGCTATTAAGGAATATAATAATGTCTTGGAATTTCCACAGGACATGCAGGGCAAATGGGCTGCTTTTTTTAATGGATTAAAAAAAGGCATGACGGCAATTGATATTTCAAGCTTATCAATTAGTGAAAGTCATGTTGCGCCAAGTATATCTCTTCATAATAATAATGACAACGCAGCTACAAAACTTACTCTAGAACTTGCCTGTGGCCGAGGAGAGTATGCCGTTGGCTTAGGCCGTATGTTTACCAATGAAAACTTTATTGGCATCGATTTAAAAGGCAATCGTATCTGGAAAGGTGCAAGTATCGCTAATAAAGATGGATTAACAAATGTGGCCTTTGTTCGTTCTCAAATTGAACTCACCTCAAACTATTTTGCCAAGGACGAGGTAGATGAAATATGGATCACTTTCCCCGATCCTCAACTTAGATGGTCAAAGGCAAAAAAAAGATTAACCCATCCTAAATTTTTAAGACTGTACCAGCAGTTTTTAAAAAATGGCAGCAGGAATAATATCGATGCGCATCCTGGTATTGTGCATTTAAAAACGGACAGTCCCCTACTCTATAATTTCACACTAAAAGTGATTGAGCTATATGGTTTACATCTGATCTACAAAACAGATAACTTATATGCCGAACAAAACATCGATCCACGTTGTTTAATTAAAACCTACTACGAAGGATTGGATATCGCACAGAGTAACAAGATTCACTATATTCAGTTTAATATTGACAAAGACCTGCCTTTGGAACTAGATGAAGTTTTAAAAGAGGCCATCAAGGACATCCCCATGGATGCCGGTGAATTACTTAGAATGGAAGCAGAAGCGGCAAGAGCAAAAAAAGAAGATTAAGACATGATTGAAGGCGTACATTATAATATAGATTCAAAAGGAAAATGGGTATTTACTGCTGCTTATCACGAAGCAAGAGGCTATTGCTGTGGTGAAGCCTGCAAGCATTGTCCATTTGATTATGACGCCGTGCCTGAGCCAATTAAAACTAGAGCGCAATTAATTAGAGCTGGAGCAAGTAAGACTGTTCCGAATGAACGTATAGAAGAATATATAGAAAAGAATAACCCCAATAAGCATTTATAAAATATTATATTTATCTTATTTCCTTGGTTAACAATAATGCCCCATTCAATTTTGTATATTTAGTCTCCATTTATGCAATACACGCCAAAGACACAAGACTTTTTCCAAAATGTATTTGATGTAGTTCGTCTAATACCTAAGGGACGTGTGACAAGCTATGGCGCCATTGCAAAGTATTTAGGCACTGGAGGAAGCTCAAGGATGGTGGGCTGGGCGATGAATGCATCACATGGCGTTAAACCAAAAGTGCCTGCACATAGGGTTGTGAATCGCAATGGTATGTTAAGCGGGAAAGCGCATTTTGAAACCCCCACAACCATGCAAACGCTTTTAGAAAAAGAAAATATAAAAGTCCAAAACGAAACCGTCTTGGACTTTGAAAAATTATTTTGGGATCCTGCTGTGGAATTAAAATTCTGATCTTTTCTTCTACAACCCTAAAAGTATATTATCTCTTGTTCATCTATCTATAGTTTTAACCAATATTAATTATAATACTGCTTAATCATTAAGTATACTATTGGTCCAGTCACCGCTACATAAAACCAGATAGGCCATACTTTTTTTGCTAAATTTTTATGTGCAGCAAAATCACTCGTTAAAGCCCTGTATGCAGTCCACAATATAAATGGTAAGCTAGTTGCAGCAAGTAC
>JBMOFB010000147.1:0-2677 GCA_049314475.1 Sediminibacterium sp. | reverse complement strand
AATTATTGGATAAGTTTAAAGATGGACATAAAATAAAAAATAATTCACAATTACCCAGGGAATTTTTCCTGCCATGCCAACATGCCACCAACTACGTTCACAACATTTTTAAACCCATAAGGCTCCATCATCATGCAAGCCTGTCCGCTTCTATTCCCACTTCTGCAATACACATAAATGGTCTCTTCTTTTAAATGTTCAACTTCATCTAACATCAAGGCTTGCACCAATCCTAATGGCAATAATTGACCTCCAATATTGAATGCAGCATGCTCATGAGGTTCACGAACATCTAATAAATTAAGTTTTTCACCAGCATCTAATTTTGCTTTTAAATCCTCGACTGTAATGGTATTCATATTTGTAATTTTGAAAGTATAGTATTGTTAATGAGGTAATTCTTAGTTACTGGATAGAATCCCTGATTGCTTTAATTGGCGCTACTTTATCCAATACTAAATTAATGGTAGCTCCTTTTGAAATGGTATTTTTAATTGGCATACCTAAAGAATCTAACTGACTGCCATAGGCGCTTGGGCTTTGTTCAAATACGAATGCTGCGGCGCTGTCTGCTATTGAACCATTTACAGAAACCACACCTACATTTAAACCTAAGATTATCAACTGTCCCTTTGCTTGTTCATAAGTAAGTCCTACTAAATCAGGCATTGTCATATTTGCAGAAGCACCTCCATCACCCACTAAAAAATGAATTAAAGTGCCGGATGGAATTTTTGAACCAGGGGCAATAGGTTGACCATTGACTAATTGATCAATGACCACATTTTTATTTTGATCAGGCACAATTTGGATTGAACCTAATCTTAATCCCAATACTTTTAAATAAGTTTCTGCACTTTTGATAGAAAACCCAACAAGGTTTGGCATATCTACTTGTGGCGCAACCACACGATTAATTGTTAGATAAACTGTCCTGCCTTTTTTAACAATCTCGTCTGCCTCTGGAGTTTGTCTTAACACCGCATTTCTAGCAAGGGTATCCACATAAATTGAATCTTGTAACTCTACATCAAAACCCAATGCCGTTAGATTTTTCTCCGCAGCTAGCACATCAAGCCCAATCACTGCAGGCACTTTCTCTGTTTCACCATTGCCAGTAATCCATCCCAACGAAAAAAAGAAAACAATGAATAAGCAAATTGCTACTCCAAAACCAATGAACATGTTCATCCACAATGGCTTTTTTAATATGTCGTCAATGAATTTCAAATTGCTTAATTTATTTTTGTTCTAAACTATCTTCAATAATCCAACCATAAAAATCTGTTAAGTTCCACCCCATTGCTTTTACTTGCTGCGGGATCACACTCGCTTCACTTTGTCCAGGCACTGTGTTTAATTCCAGCATGTATGCTTTCGCTGCAGCTTCGTCGTAAATAAAATCAATTCTAACCACGCCTCTGCAATTTAAAATTGCATATACTTTTTGTGCCGCAGCTGTTAAACTGTCAAACATTGTTGTAGTGATGTCGGCAGGGGTAATTTCTTGACTCTTGCCTTGGTATTTTGCTTCGTAATCAAAAAACTCATTCTCTGTTTTGATCTCAGTGATTGGTAGTACAGTAATTTTTCCTTTGGATTTAAATACACCAATGGTGAATTCTCTACCACTTATAAATTCTTCTACTAATATCTGTGTATCTTCTTTAAAAGCTTTTTCTAAAGCTGCAGGTAGTTCACCAGCTTGGTTTACTTTACTAATCCCAAAACTACTGCCTCCATTGTTTGGTTTCACAAACACAGGTAATGAAAGATTAGATAAAATTTGTTCTGGACTTAAAGCTTGCTCTTTAAATAAATGTAAAGATTTTGCCACCCCTATTCCACCAAATCCAGCCACAGCCACCGTATATCTTTTATTGAAAGTCAATGCAGAAGTTGCAGTATCACAGCTTGTGTAAGGCAAACCTATCATATCAAAATAGCCTTGTAATTTTCCATCTTCACCTGGTGTGCCATGAATACACATTAAAGCCACATCGAATTTTATTTTTTGTGCCCCTTCAACAATACTAAAATCGGCTTTGTCAACAGCCACTTCTTCCCCAGCTTTATTCTTGTACCACCAACCTGAAGGATGGATGTCTATTTGATAGACTTCATATTTATTTTTATCCAATGCATTGAACACCGTCTTTGCACTTTTATAGCTAATCTCTGCCTCGGAACTATAACCTCCTGTAACCAATGCGACTTTTGTTTTCATAGATTCCACTTTGTATTAGGTCAACAATGCACCAACAATTTAGACAATAAAAAAAGGGAAATGATTCCCTTTTTAAACCATTCAACTATAAATGTAATTTTTCTTTTTTAGCTAATAATTCATCTACTGTTTCTTTGTACAATTCGTCGGGCACACAACAATCAACTGGGCAAACCGCAGCACACTGAGGCTCTTCATGAAAGCCTTGACATTCTGTACATTTATTATGTGTAATGTAATAGGTATCCATTGCAACAGGAGCGATTCTTGCGCCAGCATCCACAGCTGTTCCATCCATTAAAGTGTAAGTACCTTTTAAAGAAGTACCATCGGCCATTGCCCATTCTACTCCACCTTCATAGATTGCGTTATTTGGACATTCTGGCTCACATGCGCCACAATTAATACATTCATCTGTAATTTTGATTGCCATAAAAAATATTTAAATTT
>JBMOFB010000146.1:0-2680 GCA_049314475.1 Sediminibacterium sp. | reverse complement strand
TTGCTAAAATTTCATGCAGGTTAGTGCCAAATCAATCTTCTACAGTCATCACTGACAAAGTATTGAATTATTTTAAATCCATTGCGCCTGATAATGTGACTGTTGCTGCTTTTGAGCATCATGGTGGCGAGCCTTATATCACACCAATTGATTCTCACGAATATCAAAGTGCTGCAAAAGCCATTGCAACTACATTTGGTAAAGACCCCATTCCAGTAAGAGGCGGTGGCAGTATCCCAATCTGTTCTTTATTTGAACAAGCGCTTGGATTGAAAATAGTTTTTATGGGGTTTGGATTAGATAGCGACAATTTGCATAGTCCGAATGAAAAATACGATATCGTGAATTTTTATAAAGGCATTGAAACCATCCCTTATTTCCATCAATACTTTGCCGAAAAAAAATAAGCAAACATGTCTGCGCCAGAAGTAAAGAAAGAAAAATTAAGACTCGATAAATACTTGTGGTCCATCCGTGTATTCAAATCTAGAAGTTTGGCTACGGAGGCCATTGATAAAGGACGTGTTAAATTAAATGGCGAAAACGTAAAAGCTTCTCGCAATGTAGTCATTGGCGATATTTATGAAGCCCGAACAGAACATAAAAACTGGATTTTAAAAGTGACACAATTACTAGATGGCAGACTTGCCTATGCAGAAGCCATCAAATATTATGAAGACCTAACACCGGTAGAAGAATTAGAAAGAGTAAGGCAGGTTGCAGCCACTTTTCAAACGGGTAAGCGCTTGAGTAAGATTGGGCGTCCTACCAAAAAGAACCGTCGAGATTTAGGCGATTTTTTGGACTAATCTCAATTATCTTTGTCGCATGACCATTGAAATTTTAACAGTACTCCCAGAGCTTCTTAATAGCCCTTTTGCACATAGCATCATGAAGCGTGCACAAGAGCGTGGGCATCTTGATATCAAATTACATCAATTAAGAGACTGGGCCATAAACAAACACGGGCAGGTGGATGATTACCAATATGGTGGTGGTGCAGGCATGGTAATTATGTGCGAGCCACTCGCCAATGCCATTGATGATTTACAAAAAGCAGGAGGCGCATTTGATGAAATTATTTTTGTCACACCTGATGGTAAAAGATTTGAGCAAAAAGACGCCAACACCTTATCCTTAAAAAATAGAATTCTAATTATTTGCGGTCATTATAAAGGCATTGATCAAAGAATTAGAGACTTATACGTAACCCAAGAAATCTCTATAGGCGACTATGTTTTAAGTGGAGGAGAATTGGCTGCTGCCGTCATTGTGGATGCAGTTGGAAGATTGATTCCTGGTGTATTAAATGACGAAACCTCTGCCTTAACTGACTCTTTTCAAGATAATTTATTGGCACCCCCCGTATTTTCTAGGCCAGCAGACTTCCGTGGATTAACTGTCCCTGAGGTCTTGTTACAAGGTGACCCAAAAAAGGTGGATCAATGGAGAACTGAGCAGGCCTTGATTAGGACCAAGCAAAGAAGACCAGACATTCTTGATCGTGAGTAAGCATTCATCTTACTCAAATCCCCAAAAGTTCATTATAACTTCTTATTTTCCACTTATAATAATCCTTATTGATTATCTCTAAATCATTGGATATTTGCAGTCCAACATGATTCAATGAATAGACTATCGCTCATCCCGCTCCTACTTACTTTAAACCTCTTTTGGCTTGATGGCAAAGCGCAAACCAATGCGACTATTCAGGAGTCTTTTCAATTGACGATTCAGCCTACAAAAGGACCCATTAAATTGGATGGTATTTTGGATGAACCTGCATGGAAGACAGTGGAAGCGGTTAGTCAGTTTAACAAAAAATTCCCGAATGATATTGGCGCACCAAAAAAACAAACCGAGGTAAAATATTTATACGATGAAAAGAATTTATATTTTGCCTTCAAAGTGTATGATAGCGGCACTGCCATTATCAGAAGTTTAAAAAGAGATATTGGGCATGATGGAAACGATGGTGTTGCAGTTGTTTTAGATCCCTTGAATCAAAAGACAAACGGATTTTATTTTGTTGTAAGTGCATTGAATGTGCAATCAGAAGATCAGTTGACAGGGAGTAGTGACGGAGGAATCAGTTATAGCTGGGATACTAAGTGGTTTTCGATGACTAAAGATTATGGTAATTATTGGATTGCCGAAATTGCCATCCCCTTAAAATCTATTCGTTATAATTCAGAAAATCAAAATTGGGGCGTCAACTTTGTACGAATCGACGCTAAGAATTTCGAGTATAGTACATGGACTAGAATTGGACCAAATTTTAAATCTTACGACCTTGGTTATACAGGATTGATGAAGTGGCCAAGCAATCCGCCAGCGAGTAATAACAATGTAATTCTGTTGCCCTATTTAACAGGTGGCATTAGCGAAGATAAATCAACCAGCAAGATCGAAACAACTGGCAATGTTGGCTTTGATGCTAAAATCGCCTTGAATTCTTCTTTGAATTTAGATCTAACAGTCAATCCCGACTTCTCACAAGTAGAAGTAGATAACCAAGTGACCAACCTAACTAGGTTTAATATTTTCTTACCAGAGCGAAGGGCCTTCTTCTTAGAAAATGCGGATCTATTTGCTGGTTTTGGTATCCCTCCAATTCGTCCATTCTATTCAAGGACCATTGGCTTAGATAAAGAAGGCAATAAAATACCTATCCTATTTG
>JBMOFB010000145.1:0-2694 GCA_049314475.1 Sediminibacterium sp. | reverse complement strand
GTAAATTAATGGTCATTGGTATCATAGAAAAGCAAGGTAGTAGCATCATTGGTGGTTTTGATTATGATCAAACTTGTTTATTTACTTATAATCATTTTGCCTCTATTTACAATCCAGACAATTATAATCCTTATATCATGGTACAGGCAAAACCTGGTATTACATCTAAGGCTTTACAAGAAGAATTAACTGGGGTAATGCGTCAATTAAGAAAATTAAGTCCTACACAAGAAGATAATTTTACATGTAACGATGTGGCGCAATTTAAGGATCAGGTGGAAGGCTTCTTTGGTTCTGTGAACCAAGGTGGATGGGCCATTGCGGGATTGTCTTTATTGGTTGGTGCATTTGGTGTAGCCAATATTATGTTTGTAACAGTGCGAGAAAGAACCAGCCAAATTGGTTTGAAAAAAGCGATTGGTGCAAAAAGTTCTACCATTTTATATGAATTCCTTTTAGAAAGTGCTTTCTTATGTATTGTAGGCGGATTGGTTGGATTATTCTTAGTTTGGTTATTGACACTGGCTTTAAGTTCTTTCCTGCCATTCCCAATTACCATCGCCCCAAATATTATTTTTATGGCACTTAGTTTATGTATTGTTTTGGGTGTTATTTCTGGTATTATTCCAGCAAGAATCGCAGCTAAAATGAATCCTGTAGAAGCCATAAGATCGAAGTAAGCATATCCATTTAAGCTTTACCTTTGCGAGGTGTCTAAACCAATTACAATTTTAGCGATAGAGTCGTCTTGTGATGAAACTGCAGCTTCAGTGATCATAGATGGGCAAATCCATTCTAATTTTATTGCCAACCAATTGGTGCATGAAAAATATGGTGGTGTGGTTCCTGAACTAGCTAGTCGTGCGCACATGGAAAATATTGTTCCGGTGGTAGAGGAGGCTTTAAAAAAAGCATTCCCAGATAAAGCACATTCAGATCGTTTATCTGCGCTTGACGCAATTGCGTTTACACAAGCACCTGGACTGATTGGAAGTTTATTAGTGGGTGCGCAGTTTGCAAAATCTTTAGCATTGAGTTTAAAAAAACCTTTGATTGCCGTACATCATATGCAGGCGCATGTATTGGCGAATTTAATTGATGACCCTCGTCCAAGTTTCCCATTTTTATGTTTAACTGTGAGTGGGGGACATACTCAAATTGTTCAATGCAATAGTCCATCTGATTTAATTATTATTGGTCAAACTATTGATGATGCTGCAGGAGAAGCCTTTGATAAAATTTCTAAACTCTTAGGACTGCCTTATCCTGGTGGGCCTGTATTAGATAAATTAGCACAATTGGGTAATCCAAAAGCATTTGAATTTGCAAAGCCAATGGTGCCTGATTTAAATTATTCTTTTAGTGGATTAAAAACAAGTGTCTTGTATTTTTTACAAAAACAAGAACCAGGATTTATTGAAGCAAATTTGAATGACTTATGTGCTTCTGTCCAATACACCATTGTAGAAATCCTTTTGTATAAATTAAAGAAAGCCATTCAGCAAACGGGTATTAAACATGTATGCATTGCTGGTGGAGTAAGTGCCAATTCTGGTGTTCGAAACGGCATCGAAGCTTTAGGACAAAAGTTGGGCTTAAAGACCTATCTACCTGCTTTTCAATATTGTACAGACAATGCCGCTATGATTGCCATTACAGCGCATTATAAATACATCAATCAGGCATTCGAGCCTTTGTCCACATCTGCGCATGCCAGATCTAATTGGTAAGCGGAAATCACTTAACTTTGCAGCCTCAAAACAGTTGAAAAAATGATTAGTGCAAGAAACGTCACATTGGCTTACGGTAAAAGAGTTTTGTTTGATGAAGTCAATATTAGCTTCACCAAAGGAAATTGTTATGGTATTATTGGAGCCAACGGTGCTGGTAAGTCTACCTTTTTAAAAATATTAAGCGGTGAAATTGAACCTAATAAAGGCTCAGTAGAAATCACGCCTGGTGAGCGTATGTCGTTCTTAAAGCAGAACCAATTTGAATTTGATGAGCAAACAGTTTTGAATACTGTGATGCAAGGACATAAGCGTATGTGGGAAGTGATGCACGAAAAGGATGCCTTGTATGCGAAAGAAGATTTTACCGAAGCAGACGGATTAAGAGCAGGTGAATTAGAAGGAGAATTTGGAGAAATGGGTGGATATGAAGCAGAAAGTAATGCTGCGAGTTTATTGAGTGATTTAGGTGTGAAGGAAGATATGCACCAATCCTTAATGAAAGACATCCCAAGTAATTATAAATTGCGTGTGTTGTTGGCGCAGTCTTTGTTTGGTAATCCGGATATTTTATTATTAGATGAGCCTACCAACGGATTGGACATTGAAACAATTGGTTGGTTGGAAAACTTTTTAGCAGACTACGAAAACATTGTATTGGTAGTGAGTCACGATCGTCACTTTTTAGATACCGTGTGTACGCATGTATCTGATGTGGATCGTTCAAAAATTAAAACATTTACTGGTAACTATTCATTCTGGTATGAGTCGTCTCAATTGATGGCGCGTCAAATGTCTGATAAGAATAAAAAGAACGAAGAAAAGCGTGCTGCATTATTAGACTTTATTGCACGTTTCTCTGCGAATGCAAGTAAGAGTAAACAAGCAACATCTCGTAAAAAAGCATTAGAGAAATTAACGATCGAAGAAATTGAGCCATCCAATAGAAAGTACCCTGGTATTA
>JBMOFB010000144.1:0-2699 GCA_049314475.1 Sediminibacterium sp. | reverse complement strand
ACTTTCGCAATCTCTCCTTCAAAATAACCCATCGCTGTTGCTGTCAACATCTCACCTAAGAATAAAACGACCAACCAAGTAATTCTTTTTTTAAATAAATTAAAAATAGACATGTCTAAATAAGGTTCGTTCAAGGCTTCTGTACCTCCCATCTTTTGCATATCCTCACTGAACTCTTCATTCGTTACCCATAAAATATCATCAATTGTTACAATACCTAATAATACATCATTGTCATCGACCACTGGAATGGCGACTCTGTTATTCATTTTAAACACCTGACTTGCATGTTCTTGGTCATCATATACATTCAATGCCACGTACCTACCATCCATAATATCATGAATGACATCAGTTGGCTTGGCTAATAATAAATCTCTAATTCGAATGTCATCCACCAAGCAACCCAATTCATCAATAATATAAATCACGTCAATGGTCTCTGAGTTCTTACCATATTTTCTGATATTGTCTAAAACTTGAGCAACAGTATAATGCGGATACACGTATACATAATCGGGCGTCATCATACGTCCAACTGAATCATCAGGATATCCTAGTAATGATAAAGTTATTTTACGTTCCTCTGGGTCCAACAATTTAATGAGGTCACGGATGGCTGCTTTTGGTAATTCTTCAAAAAAGTCAGTACGGTCATCTGGAGGCAATTCATTTAAGATCTTTGCAGTTTTATTTGCAGGTAGTTCTTTAATGATATCCTTCTGCTGGTTGATGTCTAATAATTTAAAGACACTCACCGCGCGATGTACGGTCATAGTATCCACAATCAGGCCTTCTTTTTCGGGAAATTCATTTACAAGCTCCACCACATCACTGATGTTTTGCTCGTCTAAAAATTCCTTTAAAAGCGGCATGTCTTCTTTAGAGATAATCTCTAAAAAAACCTCTGATAATATGATTTCGTCTTCTAATTCTGCTGACATGGCTGCAATTTACGAAATCATACTAGGATATGCTAACTTTATGCAATGATATTGCCAATTTTATATATTATGGAGACTACGGGTAGAGGTAGAGGGGTTTTTACAACCGAAGCTATCCCAGAAGGCACTACCATTGAAATTGCGCCTGTCATTGTTTTAAATCAAACAGAGCGTGCGTTGATTGATACAACTTTATTGCATGATTATATTTTTGAATGGGGGGTTGATGAAAAGGAAGCAGCAGTGGCATTGGGCTATGTTTCTATCTACAATCATCAAGTGGATGCGAATTGCAAATATGATATGGATTTTGAAAACAAGACCATTCAAATTCAAACAAAGCGTGCA
This sequence comes from Sediminibacterium sp., assembly GCA_049314475.1. Lineage (GTDB taxonomy): Bacteria > Bacteroidota > Bacteroidia > Chitinophagales > Chitinophagaceae > Sediminibacterium. The sequence goes on along the minus strand of JBMOFB010000144.1, from coordinate 1,407 downwards.
ATTGCAGTGGACGAAGAATTATGCATTAATTATAATGGGGACGGGGTGACGGATAAACCAGTTTGGTTTGAAACGAAATAGTATTCTTTAATGTGCTTTAATGAACATTATTTTATCTGATACACCCGCACATAATCTATCTCCATTTTTGCTGGAAGGACGGCATCATCTACCCCTTTTGCACCACCCCAATTTCCTCCAAATGCAATGTTTAATAATAAATGCATCGGTCCATCAAATGGCCAAGCATCCTTGCCAGTGCCATTGTTTTTAAAGGTATAATAAGCCTGATTGTCTAATAAAATAGTCACACTGTCTTTATTCCAAATCACCGAGTAGTCGTGAAATTGGGTATCAAAATCTTTCACAATAATGGTATCCGTTTTTTGATTACCAATCATATGGTTAAAACTTTTTGTATGCGTGGTGGCATGAATAAATCCGGGATTAAAACCCACATGCTCCATGATATCAATTTCTCCATCATCTGGCCATTTTAATGGGGTAGTAGAACCTAACATCCAAATAGCGGGCCATGTGCCGAGTCCTTTTGGTAATTTTGCACGCACATCTATTCTTCCATAAACCCAATCCCCTTTTCCTTTTGTGATTAATCTTGCCGAACTATATTTTCGGTCCTCTATTGTTTGTTGCTTCAATACGATTGTCAATAGTCCATTGTTTACAAAAGCATTCCCCAAAGAGTCTTTTGTATAATATTGCAATTCATTATTGCCCCAGCCCCATCCACCCACATCATAATTCCATTTTTTTGTATCAGGTAATCCGGTGTAATTAAATTCATCGGACCACACCAATTGTATTTTTGGTGCTTTACTTGTACTAAGGGTTTGTTGACTTTGTGCAGGCAAACTAGCAATAACAAATAGACATAATAAAAGGGAGGATAAGGATCTAGATAGCGGCATAAAAGGGTTGTTCAAGTTTAAATTAGAGGTTACCATATCTAAATTAGGTATTTTATGCTGTTTTAGTTGGGGATTTTATAAAAGGGCCGTAAATTTGCGCCATGTTATTCAATAATCATATCCATCATTTTCATCTGCTATCAAAAAGGTAAGCTGTAGATGTTGGTATGTATCAATATTAAACAAAGGGCTTACTTCATAGTAAGCCCTTTTAATTTTTATAAATAGTATATGCGATTAAAATTAGCGATTCAAAAATCAGGGAGATTAAATGAGGACTCCATGCGTCTTTTAAAAGAGTGTGGCATTGATATTAGCAATGGTGTCAATAAATTAAAAGCGGATGCAAGTAATTTCCCAATCGAAGTGTTCTTTTTAAGAGACGACGATATTCCTCAATATGTGCAAGACGGTGTAGCGGATATTGGTTTTGTGGGAGAAAATGTGGTGTATGAAAAAGCTAAAAAAGTGGAAGTGG
>JBMOFB010000143.1:0-2700 GCA_049314475.1 Sediminibacterium sp. | reverse complement strand
CATAGTGCTAACAATGAATAGCCTAGTCTGATTGAATACAAAAAAGCCCCTCGAATTTCGAGGGGCTTTTTTAATGCTATTCTTTATGTTTTATGAAATTTGTAAGGTAATTTTTAGAAAGAATACTCATTTGAGCGAACTTTTGAGCAAAGCGATAGAGAGCGAGAATGATGTATTATTTCTAAAAATTTAAACTGCAAATGAAGTGCCACATCCACAAGTACTCGATGCATTGGGATTGGTAAATGTAAATCCACGGCTATTCAATCCACCCTGCCAATCTATCTGCATTCCATAAAGATAAATTTGATGGGATGTTTCAATGCAGCAAGGGATGCCCTCAATCGAAAATAAAAGGTCTTTATCGGTGGTCACATCAAAACCTAACACATAGGTCATTCCACTGCATCCACCCCCTTTTACGCCCACTCTTAGTCTTTGTTGTTGATCAAAATCAGGGGCATGCATTAAGCGCTGAATTTCTTCGATAGCGCCAGCTGTAAAACTGACTGGAGTTAAAGCGGTATCTGTTATTGTAGACATAAAATAAATGAATTTAAAATAGGTTATACTTAGAAAAACTCGAACGACCTATTACAATACAAAATTAACACTTATCTAGGGATTGTACCTGTTCAAATTTATCGAAAAAGGAAAATTATTGCGTTTAAAAACAACTAAAATTCGTAATTTGAACTATGGAATTACACAAGAAGCATACGGATAGTGGGATAGAGATTCAACAGGTCTATGCCCCATTAGATCTTCCAGATACAGCAAATACAATTCCGAATCCTGGAACTTACCCTTACACCAGAGGTGTTCAAAAGGATATGTATCGTGGAAAATTATGGACAATGCGTCAGTATGCTGGTTTTTCTACAGCTCAAGAAAGTAACAAACGCTATCACTATTTATTATCACAAGGCGTGATGGGTTTAAGCGTTGCTTTTGACTTACCAACTCAAATTGGTTATGATGCAGACCATGCATTGGCAGATGGCGAAGTTGGAAAAGTGGGTGTTTCTATTTGTTCTATAGAAGACATGGAAATTTTATTTGATGGTATTCCTTTAGATAAAATCAGTACTTCCATGACCATCAATGCAACTTCATTTATTCTTTTGGCATTGTATGTAGCCGTCGCTAAAAAAAGAGGGATTAGTTTAAATCAACTTTCTGGAACGATACAAAATGATATTTTAAAAGAATACGCAGCAAGAGGCACTTATATATATCCTCCAAGACATTCCATGCGTATCATTACAGATATTTTTGAATGGTGTAGTTCCAATCTACCAAAATGGAATAGCATCTCTATTTCTGGTTACCATATTCGTGAAGCAGGTAGTACCGCAGTGCAGGAAATTGCATTTACATTGAGTAATGGTAAAGCTTATGTGGAAGCCGCTTTAGCAAAAGGATTAGATATTAATGTGTTTGGAAAAAGACTTTCCTTTTTCTTTAACGCACACAATAACTTATTTGAAGAAGTGGCTAAGTTTAGAGCAGCCAGAACTATTTGGGCAAAGATGATGAAGGATTTAGGGGCAACAGATGAAAAAGCAATGATGTTACGCTTTCATACACAAACTGGCGGAGCAACTTTAACTGCACAACAACCACTCAATAATATCACAAGGGTGACCATTCAAACCATTGCAGCTGTCATGGGCGGCACGCAGAGTTTGCACACCAACGGATTTGATGAAGCATTAGGATTACCAACAGAACAAGCAGCAACGATTGCTTTAAGAACACAGCAAATTGTAGCATTTGAAAGTGGCATCCCAGAAACTGCAGACCCATTAGCAGGTAGTTATTTTGTAGAAAACCTAACTGCAGAAGTCGAAACAAAAGCACTTGAATTGATTCAGCAAATAGATGCGATGGGTGGATCAGTTGCTGCCATTGAATCTGGTTGGATGCAGCAAAAAATTAGTGATAGTGCCTACAAGTATCAAAAAGATATTGAATCAAAAGAAAAAATCATTGTAGGTGTCAATGAATATATTTCTGATGAAAATAATAAGATCCCAGTATTCAAAATTGATCCTAGTATACAGCAAGCTCAGATAGAAAAAATTAAAGTATTAAAAGCAAATCGTGACAATGCACTAGCGCAAAATTGTTTGTCTGCGATTACACTAGCCGTTAACGCAGGACAAAATATCATGCCACCAGTGATTGCTGCTGTTGAAGCAAAGTGCACATTGGGAGAAATTTCTGATACACTTAGAAATATTTTTGGGGAATACCAAGCTTAAACAAATTAACCTCTAATTTTTAATATCAATTCATTCTAAGTTCTATTCAAATCATTTTTTAATATTCTATTTTATAATTCAAATTCTTTCATCATAAAAATCTATCCAATGCGTAAACTGTTATTCGCAATTAGCTTATTGATTGCAGGCAATTCAATGGCACAAGAACTACCAAAAAATTATGCCCAACTTGTAGAAAAAGTAGAGCCTGAGTTAATTGAATGGAGAAGACATTTTCACCAAAATCCAGAATTATCCAACAGAGAGTACAATACTGGAAAATATATTGCTGAATTCTTGAAAACTTTACCAGGCATCGAAGTGCGCTACCCTGTTGCTAAAACAGGCGTAGTAGCTGTATTAAAAGGTGGTAAGCCTGGTGCGGTGGTTGCATTAAGAGCAGATATAGATGCACTACCAGTATTTGAAAGAA
>JBMOFB010000142.1:0-2757 GCA_049314475.1 Sediminibacterium sp. | reverse complement strand
GAACAAGTATTGTATGTGGGTACCGATGGTGGATTGTACGTGAGCTTAGATGGAGGAAATAGTTCTATGGCTTGGACAAAAGGCTTACCAGCAAGTGTTCCAGTACATGACTTAGAAATTCACCCAAGAGACCATGAGATTATTTTAGGCACACATGGCCGTAGTTTATATGTAGGTAAATTAGATGCTTTAAGAAAGCAATTGAAATAAATATCTCGATTGAATATCTCGGTTGAATCAAAAAGGGCTAACTAGTATACTAGTTAGCCCTTTTTATATTTAAGATTTTTTATTTCTTAATAAATCCTTTTTTGTCTGTTGATTTATCCTTTTAAATAAGCTTGTTCTTTTTGAACAAGTAAATCAAATACTTTTTGTAAAATAGGGGAGTCAGTTGGGATATTGGTGGTATCTATTTTACTAACTGGAATAATACGCTTAGTAGAACTTGCAATGAATGCACCTTTTGCAGTCTTGATTTCTTCAAGTGCAATTGGCCTTTCTTCAACGGTGATGCCATTTGATGTAGCTTCATCTAAAATATTTTTTCTAGTGATCCCTTTTAATACTTGGTCCTTAGCAGTTACAATATGTCCCTGCTCAGAAATCAAGAAAAAATTAGATCTAGGACATTCTCTTATCATCCCTTCATGGGTGTATAAAATATCTTGTCCACCAAATGCTTTCAACTGAGGTTGCAAGTAGATGGCCATCAAGTAATCAGTTGTTTTAACCTGAGGCAATTGACGCTGAAAAGGATGACTCATTAATATAAATGGATTGATCGAAAACTGATTGGAAGGAACGGGTAAAGGCTGTTGAATAATCGTCAACCTAGGTTGTTCTAAAGCATATCCATCCGAACTGTCTCCGCCAGAAACGATTAATTTTAGTCCAGAATAGGGCATATCATTTTTTGCCACTAATTCCATTACAATTTTTAAAATCGCTTCCTTTGATTGAGGCACATCCATATGCATCAATGCTGCAGATTGGTACAAACGGTCTAAATGGTCTTGCACAAATAAAGGCTTGTTATCCACCACCCTTAGGTAGTCAAAAATACCATACCCTCTTTGAATCAATAAGTCGTTCAAAGACATGCCTGTTTGGCTAAAAGGACTTATTTGTCCATCGTAATAACAGCTGATGTTTTCCAAAATGGGTGATTTAGAGCATAAAATTAATACAATATTATTCAAATAGAGATGGAAAAAATGGCTCAATTATATGATTGTCTTATCTTTAGCATTAAGAATAATAATCTATGAGTCAATTCGAAAAAAATATATGGGGTCCGGGGTTTTGCACTTTTTTATATTTGATAGTTCATTTTATCCCTGATTTTGGAGGGGCAGATGTGATGGGATCTCAGTGGTTGTATGTTAGTTTAGTGGACTTTGCCATACTTTCTTATATTTTATTTAATCAACAACAGTATAAAACTGCAATTGAAGCGGTCTTAAAATTAAAATTCACGATTGTATATAGTTTCTTGGTGCTATGGGCATTGCTTTCTTTAACTTATTCTATGAATGCCATAGAGACCTTGGTTTGTTTGGCGAGACTATTGAGTACCTATTTAATCTTCATCAACTTATCTATACTTTTTTACAAAAAAGAACTGACAACGCTTTTTAATGTTGTATCTATTTTAGTGGCAGTAGTACTTTTCTTTGATGCTTTATATGTGATCACAGGCTTCTCAAAGAATATGGTAGATATGAACCTGGATCAGAATATAGTAAGCTTGACGGGAAAGAACGGCAATAAGAACGTGATGGCGGCTAGTTTGTTGATTAAATTTCCATTCTTATTATTTGTGATCATACATAATAAATTGATTGGTAAAATATTTGGCTTAATTGTTTTGTTCCTTGGGATAATGGCATTATTTATTTTAAATACAAGGTCAACTTATGTAGGCTTAGGGGTATTGTTTGTGTTGTTTAGTACGGCTATAGTTTTATTGAATAAGAAGGATACAAAAACAATTGGCACCCAACTGGCTTATTTTATCCTTCCTTTAGTATTTGCTTTTTTTGCAGCCAATGGGATGTTGACTAAGGCGGTGGATATACAAGGTTTTCAGGGTGGTTATGGCTCCATTACAAAAAGAGCAGGAGATATTAATGTGGCAAGTGAACAAAATAGTAGGATAAAATTATGGAAAGCAGCGATTGATTATTCCACCAAACATCCATTCTTAGGTGCAGGTTATGGTAACTGGAAGTTGGCGTCTATCCCTTATGAAAAGGAGTACACCAACGATTTATTTGTGCCTTACCATTGTCACAATGATTACATTGAAATGTTTGCAGACTTAGGTATTATTGGCGGAATTAGTTTTGCCGCTTTATTTTTACTACTTGGCATTACGACAATTCAATTTTGGAGGCAATCCAAAGACGATCAACATAAATTGATCATGTCAATTGCGTTAATGGCTATTGCTTGTTATTTTATAGATGCCTTTTTTAATTTCCCTGCCGAAAGAACTTCTATGCAGACCATGTTTGCAATGTCTGCAGCCTTATTATTTTTACCTATTTATTTGACAGGTACAAATAAGAATAGTCAAAAGAAAGAATTCAATTTATCCCTATTGTTGTTTATTCCATTGTTATTGATTGCAGGTGCTATTTACGTGAACTATCAAACCTACACATCCCTCAAAGTTCAAAAATTCGTGATGGGGGAAATCAATGAAGATCCTAAAATGGCATTGGAGGATGTGAAGGATGCATTCCCTGAAAT
>JBMOFB010000141.1:0-2818 GCA_049314475.1 Sediminibacterium sp. | reverse complement strand
GACTACCACACTAAAGAAATGTGGTTCTCAACAAAGTAGTCAACGAATACTTTTAGTAATATTTGAATCAAAGGCCTCCCAGCAATGGGAGGCCTTTTTGTATATGCTCTTTTTTAATTAGAAACCTTAACTTTAGGGAGCATGTTTTAAATCCTGTCAATTCTATTAAAACTAATATGAAATACCTTAAGTCAATTCTTCATCCTGCATTTGTAATCGTTGCTATTTGCTACTCCTTCCTGTTAGTTCCAGCTATGGCACAAGAACTGCAGTGGAAGAACGTTTCAAATGATTTTGATTTAAAAACCAATGCCATTCAGGTATTTGCATCCACATCCAACACTTTAAATGACAGTGCTTTTAAAGCCTATTACGTTCGCATTAACACCAAGGATCCCAATCTCCAAATGGGGGTGGATACGACTTTATATAGACGCTTAACCCCATCCGCATTTCATGAGCGATTGGCTCAACCAATGGTGGTGATGAATGCCTCTTTTTTTGAATTTAAAAACAATACCAATTTAAATGTATTAGTGCATCGCGGGAATTTATTGGCATTGAACAAGCAAGATATAGAAGGCAAGGGAAAAGATACTTTAAGCTATACGCATGTATTGTCTTCGGCATTCGGCATGCAAAAAAATGGTAAGATGGATATTGCTTATACTTATACCGATTCTAACAGCAATTTTGTTTTATACCAACAAACTCCAATGGTGCCCATTAAGGATAAAAATGCAACCTTATCATTAAAAGAAGATGCGCTAGCCAATTTAAAAAAATGGAAATTAAATTGGGCTGTTGGTGGTGGTCCAGTTTTAGTGAAAGATGGTGCTCTATTTATTTCAAATAATGAAGAAAAAAAATTTGCAGGCAAAGCCATTGCAGACCATCATCCGCGCACAGCGATGGGTTATACGAAAGATGGATATATTATTTTATTAGCTGTTCAAGGCCGTATGAAAAATATTGCAGTGGGAACAACGCTCACAGAGACAGCAAAAATATTTCTTGATCTTGGCGCTGTAGAAGCCATTAATTTAGATGGCGGTGGTAGCAGTTGTTTATTGATCAATGGAAAAGAAACCATCAAACCTTCCGATCCTACAGGACAAAGACCAGTGCCCGCTGTATTTTTTGTGAAATAACAACAATATACATAGAATATTTTCTAAGGCTAGGATGCTTTACAGCATTGATTATTAGCCTATGTTCTTAATTTAAATATATTTTTTAACTGAAATTTTTGAGCGTACTTTTACGCAGTAAAGCAGTTCATTGATTTATTATTTTAATGCTATCTACTTATACAATTCAGTGTAAGTAAAAAATAAAATAGCATGAAAAAATCAACAGTACTTGCAGGAATTTTTTTTCTGTCATTGATACTTCTAAACGCTTGTTCAAAAAAAGAACAACTAAGTCCAGTGAATGATCCTCCAGAACAAAATATACCTGCGCCTCTATCGGCACCGCTCTTTGACGAATTAAATGAAACGATTGCAAGATTTGATCCTTTGTACTTACAAGTAGTATATAAAGACAAAAGATCTAAAGCAGAGATTAATGAGGAAGCTTCAAGATTATTGATTGCAATCAATCAAAATCCAACAAGCTTGGTCATTCAAAAAGAATTGACGGACTTATATCACTTTAATAATTTTGCTGATTTACAAAAAGCGTCTAATGTAATCAGTAATAATTCTGGCGAATTAAAAAGGACTTTTCTTGGAAAGGATACTGTGCTTTCAAAAGCAAAAATGAACCAATTGAATGAGGCAAGAAAAGCATTTGTAAAAAATAAAATTATTTCCCTCGAAAAAGCAAGTCAAAGAAGCAGCACTGGGCTCTGGCAAGACAATGCAGATTGGATTTTAAATGAGTTTCATTATTATTCGCAAATTGCAAATTTAGAAATGGGATTAGACGGGATGGATGACTGGGGTGGTGCTGGAGCTGGCCCTGGATGTACTGAGTCTTGTTGCTTTGAGTATCAAGGATGTATGACAAATTCAAATTCAAATCTATATAAGTATTTAATGTCTTATGTTGGAGGTGGGATTATTGCAGGAGCAGGTGCCGGATTCGCTGCTGGGACAGTAATTCCTGGTGTTGGCAATTTCATTGGAGCAGGATATGGAGCATTATACGGTGCATTATTAGGCTCAGCATATGGCGGTATGTTAGCAGGTACATCTGGATATATAATAGCAGCAACTATATACATGAACGATCAAAAAGTTTGTGCATTGAACTATAAAGCATGTATTCAAAGAAAAAATGGAAATTAATTATTTATGCAAACATTCAGAAACAAAATTAAAAATATAGATAATAAGGTAATATTTTTATATTTTATTATATCTATGATTAGTTTGAAGACTGCTTATTCTTTAAGAAAGCAGATTTATGATAGTGGATACCATTTTCTCTTTGTCTTCTTTTTAATTATTCCATTATTTGGATATTTCATGATTTTTATGCTTCGGTTGGTTTATCAATTAGAAGGTCCCCCCCGAAGCTCCTTTTACTTATTGAAATATTCTATATATTTTATGATTTTATGTGTCACTAGTTTGCCTTTTTTTTACTTATGGGGAATGCGTGATCTCATTTACCATTTGAAGTGGTAGGTGACTATTTTTAAGGCTGAATGAAAAAACGAACCGAATTTATTCGGTTCGTTTTTATTTATTTTGTATCTTTGTGCCATCATCAAGAAGCCTTTAATGGCTGCCAACCGAGAGAGTCGAACTCCGCGGTGGTAAAATCGATGAGGACTTACTGTCAAACCTAAAACGTAATCTCCTTTATC
>JBMOFB010000140.1:0-2830 GCA_049314475.1 Sediminibacterium sp. | reverse complement strand
AATAAATCAACACAATGCGTAAACTTTGTTTACTTCCACTATTGTTATTGTTCGGGTTGTTTACATCCAGTCAACTTGTGGCTCAGGATAGCACCAAAAATAGATTGCAAATTAGCGTTTTAACTTGCGCATCTGGTGAAGATGTATACACCGCCTGGGGGCACACTGCTATTAGAATTTTAGACTCAACCAATCAAACAGATTTGGTGTATAATTTTGGCACATTCGATTTTGATACACCTAATTTTTTAGTTGAGTTCTTAAAAGGTAATTTACAATATTTCTTATCAGTCGACTACTTTCAAAATTTCATTGCAGAATACCAATACTATGGCCGCAGTATCAAAGAGCAAGTTTTGATTTTAACGGATGCAGAAAAAACAAAATGGCAAATTGCATTGCAAAAGAATTTAGAAGGTACTAATCGTTATTACTTATACAATTTCATTACAGACAATTGTACCACAAGGGTGAAAGATGGTTTGTATCAATTCACCAACTATCAAGTGCCTCCATCTACTATTAAAAGCTTTAGAACCCATGTAGTAGAAGCGCCTTATCAACAAGGGATTCCTTGGATAGGATTGGGTATTGATGTATTGTTAGGCGCAGTATCGGACAAAACACCAAGTCCATTGCAGGCAGGGTTCTTACCAGATTTATTATTTAATCAAATTGCAATTGAGCCTAACCATATTGCAGCCACTCAAAATTACAACTTCACAAAAACGACACCAGTAAAGCAAACTGACCCAATCTATTATATTGTTGGATTGATGCTGGTATATTTATTTGTAGGCAAATGGAATGCAAGGTGGGCCGTGATTGCTGCTAAATTTTTAGACGTTATTTTATTATTTATTTTTGGACTAGGAGGATTACTATTGGTATACATGAGTATTTTTTCATTACACACTGCATGCCATGACAATTTTAATATTGCATGGATCCATCCATTGTATTTTATTGCACTCATCTGCTATTTTATTAAACCAGTGTGGGCAGGCTACCTAGGTCGGATATTTTTTATCGCTACTATTGGACTTATTCTAATTAGTTATTTTATTCCTCAATCATTTTCTATTTCGGTCTATCTATTAATGGGACTTGCATTATTACTAAATTACCGCTTAATTAAAAGAGGAAGGGATGCAAAATTCAATTAAGCTAACCCCGCATTATTACAATTATGGAATAGATCAGCTTGCTTATTTTGATGCAGGCAAAGGCAATCAAACCATGCTACTCATTCATGGCTTTGGTGAAGACCATCACATCTGGGAAAATCAAATTGAATTTTTATCTACCCATTATAGAATCATCGCACCAAATTTACCAGGGGTAGATTGCAAACCATTGGCATTGCACCATAGCCAAGCACCTAGTATTCGAATGTATGTAGAAGTGCTACATGATTTAATGCACCATCTACATATCGAACAATATTATATCGTAGGACATAGCATGGGCGGCTATATTGGCTTATCCTTTGCAGATTATTATGTAAACCATGTGCAGGGTTTATTATTATTGCACTCTACTTCATACGAGGACAACGAAGCAAAAAAAACGAGCAGGATGAAAGTGGCCGAATTTATTCAAGAATGGGGTGTCTCTAAATACCTTGAAACTGCGACACCCAATTTATTTGGCGATGCCTTTAAAAAATCCAACCCTGCTTCCATTCAAAATGTGATAGACAGTGGATTAAACATTAGCCAAGAAGCGATGATTCAATTTGTATTTGCCATGCGTAATCGAAAAGCAATGACCCATTTGTTACATCAAAATACAATACCTATATGGATGATTGCAGGAGAAGCAGACTTAGCTGTTCCAATACAAGATAGCTTGGAACAAATTAAATTACTACCTTCATCCAACAGTTTGGTGCTTAAAGAAGTGGGCCATATGGGCATGCTCGAAGCAACCAAACAAGTGAATAATTTCGTACATCAATGTATACAATCCGCTTAGTGTAAATTACTAAGCCAAAAAAAATAGACTATGTCAAAAATTATTTTAGTGACTGGCGCAAGTTCAGGATTTGGAAAGGCAATTGCTACAAAATTTGCAGCGGGTGGTTGGAACGTTATTTTAACTGGACGCAGAAAAGAAAAATTAGATGCATTAGCAAAGGCATTAGAAGCAAACTACGGCATCAAAACATTGTGCCTCAACTTTGATGTACAAGATAAAAAAGCAGTATTTGACAATCTACAAAACTTACCTACCGAGTGGCAAGCCATCAACATATTAGTGAACAATGCAGGTCTTGCATTAGGAAGAGATTCTTTTGAAAACGCCAATTTAGAAGATTGGGAAACCATGATTGATACCAATGTGAAAGGATTACTATACGCTTCTAAAGCTGTCTTACCAATGCTCATTAAAGAAAAAGGGCATATCATCAATATTGGCAGTACGGCTGGTAAAGAAGTGTATAAAGACGGGAATGTCTATTGCGCATCCAAGCATGCAGTAGATGCCATTAGCAAAGCACAAAGAATTGACTTATTGCCTTATCAGATTAAAGTAACGGCTATCCATCCTGGAGCAGCAGATACTGAATTTTCAGTGGTTCGATTTAAAGGAGATGCAGAAAAAGCAAAGGCAGTTTACAACGGCTACACTCCTTTAATGGCAGAAGATATTGCAGACACTGTTTGGTATGTGGCTAACACCCCAGCACATGTATGTATCAATGACTTGGTGATTACTTGCACTGCACAAGCGAATTCGATGTATCTACAGAAATAGAATGAGTTTATTTTAAACTCATTTGAATTATGCTAATTCCAATGATTTTTTGAACCTATTTGAATTATGC
>JBMOFB010000139.1:0-2862 GCA_049314475.1 Sediminibacterium sp. | reverse complement strand
AACAATTATTTATCAAATAATTAAATGAATTTATAATGAACGCAATTATTGCTTCGGCTTTTTTAGGTGTATTAATGATGTTTGCTTCTTGGATATTTGACAATGAGAAAACGCATACACGCATTGCATTGGCAGGACTCTTGGCCTTAATTGTAGCCAATGTCCTACAATTAAATGGCATCTATACCATTCCAGTGGATTATAAGGGATTGCTTTCATTTACGCAGTTTGGATTATATGTAAACACCATTTTATTTATTTTAACTTTCTTGTATGTATGGTTGAATGGAGATGAGATTGCAAAAATTGGCAACCATGCGGCAGATTTTTATGCCTTATTTTTCTTTGTTTTATGCGGCGCGAGTATCCTGACCTCTTTCAATAATTTATTAATGTTATTTATAGGGGTTGAAATTTTATCTATCCCATTGTACATTTTAACTGGTTCAGACAAGAAGAACCTGAACAGCAACGAAGCTGCTTTGAAGTATTTTTTAATGGGTGCTTTTTCCACAGGTATATTTTTATTAGGCATCACTTTTATATACGGAGCAACTGGTACATTCCAATTGCTTAATCCAAGCGTGAATCCTGCAACAGGCATGGTGAGAGAACAGCTCATGCAATCTGCTGGTTTAATTTTAATTTTTGTTTCTTTTAATTTTAAGGTTTCTGCTGCGCCGTTTCATTTTTGGACACCAGACGTGTATGATGGTGCACCAACCGTGTTTACTTCTTTTATGGCGACGATTGTTAAAGCCACAGCCATCATTGCATTTGTGGTGTTGTTTCATAGTCAATTTAAAGCACTAGGCTATGCCTGGGAATTATTATTGACTTTTGTTTTAATCTCCACTTTGTTTGTAGGAAATATTACGGCTGTTTTTCAGCGCAGTGTAAAACGCATGTTGGCCTATTCAAGTATTGCACAAGTTGGTTTTATGCTTTTTGCCTTATACGGTCCTAATAATTTTGCCAACGAAGGCATCCTACTTTATATCATGGCCTATTCAATTGCAAGTATTGGCTTATTTGGAGTATTGATTAAAATGAAAGACTATAGTTTTGAAGCATTCAATGGCTTAGCTAAAAAAGAACCATTATTGGCAGGCATGACTACTCTATTCTTAATGTCATTAGCAGGCATTCCACTCACAGGAGGATTCTTTGCCAAGTATTATATGTTGAACGCTGCGGTTCAATCAGGCATTGGGCTGTGGCTGGTGGTTGTAGCCATTCTTTTTGCTGCTATTAGTATCTACTATTATTTCAAATTGATACAAGCAATGTATTTTGCCGAAGGCGAACCTGCTATCCAGGAAATGGGGCAGGCCTATAAGTATAAATTACTTGTTTTTGCAATTTTAGTACTGGGACTAGGTATTTTGCCTAATGTATTCCTCTCTTATCTTTACTTTTAGCCGTTCCTCAAATAGATTTGCCTATAAGGTGAAAGCTTATTCAATCTGTGCTACCTTTATGTACAGATAAAAAGATTTTATGACCTTACAGGACTCATTTATATTGGCTTGGCGCACCGTAAAGGGCAATAAGCTTAGAACTAGTATTACCGTAGCAATCATTGCTTTTGGTATCATGGCGCTTATAGGTATTATTACCGCTATCTCTGCAATGAATCAAAGTTTAAAGGAGAATTTCTCTTTTATGGGTGCAAATGCATTTACGATTCGTTATAAGGAAATGAATGCAAGGATGGGTGGACCGCCACAGGACGAAGAATTTTCAAAAACTAAGAAAGGGCAAAAAGAAAAAAAATCCAATTTAGACAAACCGTTTAAATTGGAAGAGTCGCAGTATTTTAAAAATAATTATAGTTTCAATAGAGCCCAGGTAAGCGTATACAGAAGAGCAAGTGGGGGCAATGAGATAGTCTATAAAAATTTAAAAACGAATCCACAGATTGGTATGTGGGGTGCCGATGAAAATTACCTAGCAGTCAATGGCTACCAACTTGCAGTGGGCAGAAACCTAAATGCAGTAGACCTCCAATCTGGACGCAATGTTTGTATGATTGGTAGCAGTGTGGCCACCAAGTTATTTCCAAAAAATCCACAAAAAAGTATCGATAAAATTATATTAGTCCAAGGCAAACCTTATCGTGTCATTGGCTTGTTGAAAGCAAAAGGTTCTAGTGCGATGCTAAGACAGGATGATGTTGTAGTGACTTCATTGAAGAATGTGCGTCAATATCAAAACAGCAATCCTTCCTATCAGTTAGGTGTGGCGGTAAACAATGTGGTAGAATTAGAGCCTGCTATTGACGAAGCCATGTTGCAAATGCGAAAAGCAAGAAAATTAATCCCAACAGAATCAGATAATTTTATCATTGACAAAAGTGACAAGTTTGCGCAATTGTTCATTGGCTTTTTAGCAGGCATTAGTGGTGCAGCAGGTGCCATTGGAATGATTACCTTAATTGGTGCTGCAATAGGATTGATGAACATCATGTTGGTGGCAGTGAACGAAAGAACAAGAGAAGTAGGATTGATCAAAGCCTTAGGTGGAAAACGAAAAGATGTTCGTAGGCAATTTTTATTTGAAAGTGTGATCATTAGTTTATTAGGTGCCGTATTCGGCATCTTATTAGGAGTACTGGTTGGAAATATTTTTAGTGTGGTGTTAAGCACGGGCTTTGTGATTCCTTGGTTCTGGGTGATTACGGGTATTGTTATTTGCTCTGGAGTTGGATTGGCAGCAGGTATTTATCCCGCCATGAAAGCAGCCGCATTAAATCCAATTGAAGCATTGAGGTACGAGTAACAAAATCTATCATTGATGATCAAATGACTAAACACATCAATAAAGTAATTGATAAATAAGCAGCATTAAACAATAAAAAAA
>JBMOFB010000138.1:0-2865 GCA_049314475.1 Sediminibacterium sp. | reverse complement strand
CGTTCGCTACGGTATAGTATATTTCCTAATTGATACTTTGTATTGTAAATTTCAAAATTACTTTATTCTTAGAAATTCAATGGGCCTAAGCAATTGTACTTCCTGCAGCGATTGCTTCGCTCGGGCTCACAAAGTATAATTTTCCAGCAGCGTCTTCGGCCATTAAGATCATGCCCTTGCTTTCTATTCCGCGCATTTTTCTTGGTGCTAAATTGGCCACAATCGTTACTTGCTTACCCACAATCTCTTCTGGTTTAAAATGCATTGCAATACCTGATAGGATAGTTCTTTGCTCAAATCCAAGGTCTACTAAAAGCTCTAATAATTTATCCGCTTTTTCAACTTTTTTGGCTTCAATAATAGTGCCTACACGTAAATCTATCTTACCAAAATCATCAAATACGATTTCTGGTTTTAAGCTATTGTCTTTTGCAGGTTCGGTGTTAGTATTTTCCATAGTTGTTTTTTTAGCAGCTACATTGGCTTGTAACTGTGCTAATTCTGCATCAATTTCTTCGTTCTCTATTTTTCTAAAAAGTAATTCAGGGGCGCGTAAGCTGTAACCCACTTTTAATAAATCAAATTTCCCTGCGTTCTCCCATGCTAACATTTTGTCTACCACTTTCATCATATAACACATTTTCTTTGCAGTAAATGGAATGAAAGGTTGTGCAAGAATGGCTAGGTTAGCACACAATTGCAAGCAAGCATGCATGGTGTTGTCAATGATTTTTTGCGCATCTGGATTTTGCTCCAATGTTTTAGCCACAATCCATGGCTCCTGCTTTTGCATGTATTGATTCCCTTTTCTAGCAAGGTCAATCAACTCAAATTGTGCTTCTCTAAATTTATATTGCTCTAATAAATTCGTAATCTTTTCTTTAGATATTTTTACTGCCTCTATCATACCCTTAAAGCTATCTGTTGCATTGTCACTTGCTGCTTCTGCCGCAATTAAATCGGTATGAAAAGGAGGCACTTTACCATTGCATAATTTATGCATCAAGACCCAAGTTCTATTCACAAAATTCGCAAAGATGCTTACCAATTCTCCATTGACAGATTCCTGAAATCCTTTCCATGTAAATTCACTATCCTTAGATTCAGGGGCAATAGATGTTAAATAAAAACGCAAGCTATCGGCAAGTCCATCTCCACCATTTTCTTTCTTAATCCACTTGTTAATATAATCATCCATCTCGATACTCCATCCTCTCGAAGTACTCATTTTATCACCTTCTAAATTCATGAACTCATTGGCAGGAACGTTCTCTGGTAAAATATGTCCATTCAATTTCAACATCACAGGAAAGATGATGCAATGGAATACAATATTGTCTTTACCAATAAAGTGTACCAATTTTGTATCCTTATCATTCCAGTAAGGCGTCCAATCTTTATTATTATTAAGTGCCCATTGCTTAGTAGCACTGATATACCCGATAGGTGCGTCAAACCAAACGTACAATACTTTTCCTTCGCCTCCCGGAACAGGCACTTTAATACCCCAATCTAAATCACGTGTCACTGCTCTTGCTTGCAAACCGCCGTCAATCCAACTTTTACACTGACCCACTACTGCAGGGCGCCAGTCGTTTGCGTGTTCTTTTAAGATCCATTCGCGTAAAAAGTCTTCGTGTCTATTTAAAGGCAGGTACCAATGCGATGTTTCTTTTTTAATAGGTGCTTGACCACTTAATGTACTCACCGGGTTAATCAATTCTTCGGGGCTTAAAGTCTTTCCACACTTTTCACATTGATCTCCGTAAGCCTCTTTATGACCACAACTAGGACAAGTGCCCTTGATATATCGATCTGCTAAAAAAGTATTGGTGGCTTCATCAAAATATTGTTCCGAAGTTTTTATTTCTAAATCCCCTTTTGCTTCTAAGTTTTTGAAAAATTCAGATGCAGTTGCATGATGCAATGGATCGCTTGTTCTATGGTAAATATCAAAGGCGATACCTAAGTCCTTGAAATTTTGTTCAATGATGGGATGGTATTTATCAATGATGGCTTGAGCAGTCGTCCCCTCCTTGGTTGCTTGAATAGGAATGGCAGTGCCATGCTCGTCACTTCCACATACAAAAACGACATCTCTTTGTTGCGCTTTTAAATAACGAACATAGATGTCGGCTGGCAAATAAGCACCCGCTAAATGGCCAATATGCTTTAAACCATTTGCATAAGGAAGCGCTGCTGTTATCAAATATCTTTTTGGCGTGTTCATTGCAGCAAAAGTACTTAATATTGTGGTATGATTCAACCTCCTCAACTGGCATCCGGCAACACCATTGGCATTCTTTGTCCAGCTGGTGCAATTCCAATGGAAAAAGTAACTATTTGTGCGCAAGTCCTTGAGTCATGGGGTTATCAGGTGCGCATTGGAAAGACAGTTGGTACCCAATTTGGCCATTTTGCTGCATCAGATTTGGACCGACAAAATGAATTGCAGTCTATGATGGATGACCCCGAAATTCATGCTATTTTATGTGCCCGTGGGGGATATGGATTGAGTAGAATTGTTTCAGAATTAGACTTTACAAAAATCAAAGCCCATCCTAAATGGGTGATTGGTTTTAGCGATATTACCATCTTACATGCTGCCTTGCAAAAGCAAGGTATTCAAAGTATTCATGGGCCCATGGCGGCAGGATTTGGGAAAGGCGATGCCGGGCTACCTTATATTATGGCTTTGAAACAAATGCTGGAGGGAGCAGCTCAGCCGGTAATCGTGAATCCTCATTCAGCTAATCGCTTAGGCCATTCGGAAGGGGTATTGGTGGGGGGAAATTTATGCTTGATGACCCACTTAATTGGGGGTGAAAATCAATTAGATACAAAAGGTAAAATTTTATGTATCGA
>JBMOFB010000137.1:0-2877 GCA_049314475.1 Sediminibacterium sp. | reverse complement strand
CCCAACACAAAACCAATCAACGCAAATGGCATCGCGAAAATGGTATGTGAAAACTTCACTAAACTCAAATAATTTTTAACTGTACTCATGCTTGTAATTGAACCAAAATATTAAATACTAAAAACTAATTTTCTTTTCTAACAAACTCCCACAATACAACAGCAGCAGCCACCGAAATGTTCAATGAATGCTTCATCCCCCATTGTGGTATTTCAATCACCCCATCGCATACTTGAATCACTTCATCACTTACTCCATCAACCTCGTTACCAAAAACAAATGCAGTAGGCATATTTGATTGCACATATTCATTTAACAAGATACTCCCCTCTGTTTGTTCAATGGCAAGTACTTTAAACCCTCTTTCCTTTAAAGCCAACACCGCATCAGAGGTATTTTCATAGTATAACCAATCCACAGAATCAGTCGCTCCTAAAGCAGTTTTATGGATATCGCGATGCGGTGGCTGTGGCGTGAACCCACATAAGCAAATACCACTAATTAAAAACGCATCAGCAGTTCTAAAGACGCTGCCCACATTGTGCATGCTACGGATATTGTCCATCACCACCACCAATGGCTTTTTGTCCGCTAGTTTGAAGTCTTCCACCGACTTTCTCCCCAATTCCTCCATGCTTAATTTACGCATAGTGCAAAAGTAAGCTTTTCAAATATTAAAAAATTATGTAGGTTTGTCCCCCATGTCAAAATCAAGTTCAGAAACTCCTCTAATGCAACAGCATCGGGCTATTAAACAAAAATACCCAGACGCTATTTTACTCTTTAGAGTGGGTGATTTTTATGAGACATTTGGAGAAGATGCCGTGATTGCATCAAAGGTCTTGGGCATTACTTTAACCAAAAGAAACAATGGTGCAGCCTCCTCAAGTGAACTTGCTGGATTCCCCCATCATTCATTGGATACCTATTTACATAAATTGGTAAAAGCGGGGCATCGAGTTGCCATCTGTGACCAATTAGAAGATCCAAAAACAGTGAAGGGCATTGTAAAAAGAGGTGTGACTGATATGTTGACCCCAGGTATTGCCACCAACGATAAATTATTAGAGCACAAACAAAATAATTTTTTAGCTGCCTTATTCGTAGAAAATGAGCAAGGTGGTATCGCATTTTTAGACATCACCACCGGCGAGTTCTTAATTGCAGAGGGCAATATAGAATACTTGGATAAATTATTACAAAGTTTACAACCTGCCGAAATCCTGTATCCTAAAAATTATCAAAATGAATTCAAAGCACATTTTGGTAATGGATTTTACACTTATGGATTAGATAGTTGGATTTTTGATGAAGCATTTGGTACAGAGCTTTTATTAAAACAATTTCAAACACAGAGCTTAAAAGGTTTTGGCATTGAAGCACAAAAATTAGGCATCATTGCTGCGGGTGCGATCCTGCATTATTTGAAAGAAACGGAACACCCTCATCTGCAACATATCCATACCATTGGTCGTATTGATCGCAGTGAAATTTTATGGATGGATAAATTCACTATTCGTAATTTAGAATTAATTGGTAACGGTGCAGGACAAAAGGGATTAATCGATATCATGGACGCCACTAAGAGTCCGATGGGTGCAAGGTTATTAAAACGTTGGTTGATTTTTCCTTTACAATCATTGGAACAAATCAATCAAAGACTCAGTGCAGTTGCTTATTTTTTAGATGCAAAAGAAGCTGCTTCCACAATTCACGAGACCATTGAGTCTTGTGGAGACTTAGAAAGGTTAACGAGTAAATTAGCAAGTCGAAAAATACAACCAAGAGAATTAGTACAATTGGAAAAATCATTGACTGCCGTTGCTGCTATTAAAACAATATTAACGCCAAGCACCAACCCCTATTTAAAACAACTTGCAACCAACTTAGTGGTTTGTCAAAAGACGATAGAAGCGATTCAATACCATATCATGGAGCAGCCACCTGCCACAATCATGAAAGGTGGCTTTATAAAAAATGGCGTATCCACCGAATTAGATGAACTAAGAAATATATCTAGTGGCGGTAAGGAATACCTTACTCAATTACAAAATAAAGAAGCAGAAATCACTGGCATTAGTTCTTTAAAAATTGGTTATAATAATGTGTATGGTTATTATTTAGAAGTGACGCATGTACATAAAAATAAAGTACCTGTTGATTGGATTCGCAAACAAACATTAACCACGGCCGAAAGATATATCACTCCTGAATTAAAAGAATACGAAGAAAAAATATTAGGTGCCGAGGACAAAATTTTTGCATTAGAGCAAAAGTTGTACCAAAATTTATTGGACCTCATTTTAAATGACCTCAATGCCATTCAAACCAATGGACAATTTGTAGGCGTGATTGATTGTTTATTGTGTTTTGCAAGCATCGCTAAGCAACATAAATATTGCCAACCTAAAATGACGGATGATGGTATTTTATCCATCACCGATGGAAGACATCCAGTGATAGAACAAACCCTTCCTATTGATACGCCTTATATCGCCAACCATACTTTATTGGGTCCTTCTCAAGAACAAATTATTATTCTTACAGGACCTAATATGAGCGGAAAAAGTGCGGTGTTAAGGCAAACCGCTTTAATTACTTTAATGGCACATATGGGCTCCTTTGTGCCTGCTACTGCTGCATCTATCCCATTGACAGATAAAATTTTTACACGTGTAGGTGCTAGTGATAATTTAAATGCAGGCGAGTCTACCTTTATGGTGGAGATGATTGAAACAGCAAGTATTTTAAATAACCTGAGTGCAAGAAGTTTAATTTTATTAGATGAAATTGGAAGAGGTACATCCACTTACGATGGAATTTCTATTGCATGGAGCATTGTGGAATACTTGCAAAAATCTGTGCATCGTCCAAAAA
>JBMOFB010000136.1:0-2906 GCA_049314475.1 Sediminibacterium sp. | reverse complement strand
AAGTACGTTTTACAAACTGATTCGCTAAGTCGAAATTGGTGATCTTCATATTTGGACCATCCCATAGTAATTGAATATTTCTTCCAGGGTAGCTAGTTAATCCTTTTGCATTATTGGCTTTGACATCATAAGAACGGATGGCTAAATTACCCATCAATACAGATTCAGTCAATGGTCCTGCAATATCAAAATTAGAACTCAATACTTTAGCTTCTTTGCTTCCTGGTCCTGCGATACATGCTTCTACCCATGCAGCATAATGTCCTTCAACGCCACCTTTAACTCTATCGATACTTTGAGGTACCACCGTTGTTTTTGTTAAATTGGTAGGCAATAATTGTGGGTTCATACCATAAGTGCCTGCCATCATCTTGCCTTTTGTTCCTTCAAAGATGATTCCATTTCCACCATCACCCATGACCTCGTTTGGTCCTAATTCAGCTGGTCTTTCTGGTTGAATACCTCCATCCATCCAATGTAATTTGACATCCGGTTTTCCATTTTGTCCTTTGAAAGTTAAAATGATATGCGATGCTGCTGGCGGACTATCTGGTGAATACACTCTTTGCCATGGTGCAGTATACCTTGTTGCCACACTACATTCTGCAGAAACAGGATAACCTAATCCAAGCACAGCAAAACCTGGTGCCATAATATGACATGCCATATCGCCTAATGCACCGGTTCCGTAATCCCACCATCCTCTCCAATTAAATGGTAAAACGTCATCAAAATATTCCTTTTGAGGTGCTGTACCCAACCATAAATCATAGTCTAAACCTGCTGGAATTGCAGAAGCGGTTGTTGGACGTATCACGCCTTGTGGCCATACTGGACGGTCTGTGTAACAATAAATTGTATGCACATCTCCAATCAATCCTGCATTGTACCAATCTTGTAACATACGCACACCATCTCCAGAAGCACCTTGGTTACCCATTTGAGTGACTACATTGTATTTATGTGCAGCCTCTGTCATGACT
This sequence comes from Sediminibacterium sp., assembly GCA_049314475.1. Classification (GTDB taxonomy): domain Bacteria; phylum Bacteroidota; class Bacteroidia; order Chitinophagales; family Chitinophagaceae; genus Sediminibacterium. The sequence continues at coordinate 1,923 of JBMOFB010000136.1, read as the reverse complement.
CTAGCCTCGTAGATATCATGTGCCATTGGCTTTTGTACGTATACGTGTTTATTTAATTGCATAGCTGCCATCGCTTGTACACCGTGCATATGGTCTGGAGTAGAAACAGAAACGGCGTCAATATATTTGCCTTCTTTCTCTAACATCTCTCTATAATCCTTATAATATTTTGCTTTCGGAAATCTTTCACGACTCTTTATTGCTTGACGATCATCTACATCACATAAGAATGCGATATCCGCTTTTCCACTTTGGTAGAAGGACCATAAGTCACCTTCTCCTTTACCACCAGCACCAATACCTGCAACTTGTAATTTATCACTCGGTGCAGTAAATCCTGGACCACCCAATACATGTCTAGGGACAATGTAAAATCCGCCTAAAGCCAGTGCGGCATTTTTGACGAAGTCTCTTCTTGATTTTACGGTTTTTTTCATAGCAATCATTTAAATAGGAGGGTTACTCCTTTGGTTTTTTAAGTAGGTTAAATTATTGAAAATTGCCCAAATGCTAAAATTATTTTTATGAATGCATAAAATGACATGGGTATGGGGATTAAAGTTTAAATTGCTATACATTTTTAAGCTATGAATACATCAATAGAAGCATTAAGACAGTATTTTCAGTCAGGGGCGACCCAGCCTTTTGAATTTAGGCTTTTACAGCTTAACAGACTCAAGCAGCTGGTACTTGATAACGAGCAAGCATTGTACAAAGCATTGCATGCCGATTTAAAAAAAACAGATGAAGACGCTTGGGCAACTGAAATTGGATTTTTCTTAAGTGAATTAAATTATACCATCGAACATTTGAAAGGATGGATGCAGCCTAAATCGGTGCCCACTAATTTGGTCAATATGCCTTCCTCTAGTTTTACCATTCAAGAGCCATTGGGTGTGGTTTGTATTATTGCGCCATGGAATTATCCTTTCCAATTATTATTTACCCCTTTAATTGGGGCCATCGCTGGAGGAAATTGTGCTGTATTAAAACCAAGTGAGTTTGCACCAGCTACTGCAGCAGTGATGCGCAGGATCATTGGCGATTTATTTCCTGAAAATTATATTTTATATATAGAGGGAGATGGTGCGCAGGTATTGCCACCACTACTTACCCAAAACAGGTTCGACCATATATTTTACACTGGAAGTACCATGGTAGGAAAAATAATATACAAATTAGCTGCTGAACAGCTAGTGCCAGTGACTTTAGAGTTAGGAGGCAAAAGCCCTGCAGTGATCTGCGATGACGCTAATTTAAGAGTTGCAGCACGCCGATTAGCAAGTCCAAAATTTTCTAATTGCGGCCAAATGTGTATTGCTCCTGACTATATTTTAGTGCCGCATCATATGAGGGAAAATTTAATTAAAGAATTAATTACTGCCCTTCAAAAATTTTATGGAGCAGATGCAGAAAATTCAGAGCAGTATGGTAAAATAATTAATGAAAAACAATGGATGCGTTTGACTTCTTATTTGGGAGATGGTGAGATTGTGTATGGTGGAAAATCAAATAAAGAAAAATTATTCATTGAACCTACAATTATGGTAGATGTTCAACCAGATGCAAAAATCATGCAAGAAGAAATTTTTGGACCTATTCTTCCTGTACTTACTTATGCATCCAAGGAAGAAGCCTTGGCTATTATTCAAAAAAATCCAAACCCTTTGGCATTCTATGTGTTTACTGAAAATAAAGCGGATGAAAATTACTGGTTGACCAATGTGCCATCGGGTGGCGCTTGTGTAAACAATGCGACTATGCACATTACCAATCATGAATTACCTTTTGGTGGAAGGGGTTTTAGCGGTACAGGTGGCTATCATGGTAAGCTAAGTTTTGACACTTTTACGCATACGAAGTCGGTATTAAAAACACCTACTTGGATAGATCCTAGTTTTAAATATCCTCCTTATAAAGGCA
>JBMOFB010000135.1:0-2958 GCA_049314475.1 Sediminibacterium sp. | reverse complement strand
CCAAAATAAATTAAATCTTGTGCGTTTAATTTTTTATCGGGTGTACCCACATTTTTTAAATTATTCCAATGCAATAATGTAGCAGCACTTGGTTCGTTTACCTTGCATTCAAGATTATCTTCTTGCAGTGCAGCAGCTAAAGGCATGCCGTGAATATTCCCGGAGGGAGATGTAAAAGGAGAGTGTAAATCGGCATGTGCGTCTATCCAGATAACACCTAATCTTTTATCGGGTGAAGCCGCCTTAATGCCACTGATAGTACCCAATGCAGAGGAATGATCTCCAGATAATACGATTGGGAAAAATCCAGTACTAATAGTTGTTCTAACTACATCAGAAACCCTTTGGCATTGCTCCACCACATGCTCAATTCTCTTTGCAAAATTATTATTGTTTTTATTGTAGATGGTTTCGTTATGTGTTTCAACGTCTACAAATAAATGGCGATGAAAGAAATCATTATTTTGATTGATTGCTGCAATTTCAATGGCGTCAATTCCTAAGTCAGAGCCTCTGGTTCCAGCGCCAATATCAGATCTATTTTTTATAATTTTTATCGTCATATAAATAAATTAGCAACAATGAATAATCGTAAAATTCAATAAGCAAAGCTACTTAAATATAAGTAGTCTTATTACAAAAAGCATTCACATTTATCGAATATAAATGGTACGCGAAATACTGTTTAATTTAATGTCATTCCCAATGGCTATTCTGCCTAAACGATAGGGGAAATTGGTCCCATCAGAAAACTCAAAAATAAAATTAAACACCCCTATAAAATCATCCACAGAGCGAGACTTAAAAGTGAAATTGATTAAACTGCTTGTGATGGCTAATTTATCTAACTTTTTATCAATTAAATCCATCTGCACAGTCCTCACATCTCCCAGCTCCATGCTACCTAATAGGATATGTGTGGCATACTTTTCTTTTTGCTTAGTTGGCTTTAAACTAATGTCAATAGAAGAAGCAAAAAGTAGTGCGTCTTGAATATCATTGATATCCATAGTGATTCGGGTTAAATAAATTTGTTTTTGAGATGAATCTGACTGCGCCACTGCAAAAAAAGATAAAAAAACAAGGAAGAAAGTGCTATACAATTTCATAAACATGATTATACTCAAAGTTACCCGAAAAATGCAACTATCCTAGAATAAGAAGCTTTAAATTGTGGTATGAAAAAACTGTTTACAGCCAATTGCATCTTCATTTTAGTTCTAATAGGCATGCAAGCCATTGCAGGCAATGTGGATACAATACAAATTCAAAGTAGCTATCTTAAAAAAGCGACAAAATTCGTTGTAATACAGCCAAGTATAAAAAGTAGTCAAGGTCAACAGCGTAATCAACTCAATACCCAAGCGCGTTATCCAGTGGTGTACCTACTGAATGGTTATGGTGGAGATTATGGTCAATGGCCAATCACTACCCCACAATTAAAAAAAACAGCAGACGACTTAAAAATCATTTTTGTTTGCCCTGATGGCGGGATAGGTAGTTGGTATTTTGATAGTCCTATTGATAGCAGTATTCGATATGAATCTTATATCACAAAAGAATTAGTGCCTTATATTGATGCCAATTTTTCAACTAAGGCTGATCCAAAGTCAAGGGCTATCACTGGACTGAGTATGGGTGGGCATGGCGCATTGTACCTTGCAATAAGACATTCGGATTTGTTTGGTGCTGCAGGGAGTACGTCGGGTGGCGTTGATTTTAGGCCTTTCCCAAATAGATGGGATATTAAAAAGGCACTTGGTGAATATGAGCAGAACAAAGAAAGATGGTATGAATATATTGTAATGCGTCAAGTTGAATTGCTTAAAAATAAACAATTGGCTCTGATTATTGATTGTGGAATCGATGATTTCTTTATGCCAATGAATCGCGCATTGCACGAAAAACTATTACAACTTAAAATTGACCACGATTATATTGAAAGACCGGGCGAACACAATCATATTTATTGGGGAAGTAGTATCGATTTTCAAATCCTATTCTTTCATCATTTTTTTCAGAAAAATATATAGACGTATCGCATTATTCTAGGAACCTATTGCGCTCAGATACCTCTGGCATTCTACAGGTTTCCCTTTTCCCAAATAATATATACCTGTTTTTTGCAACAAGATCATACCCAAAGTCACGTATGAATTTTGGAATAAATTTTAATCCTATAAATAATCTTGGCCAACCCTTCATATGTGTTGCTATTTGAATAACTGCATCCGTTTTAGTGTACACTTTATCATTATCAATTAAAATCACTGATGCTGCTGAGGTTTGATTTAACTTAAATTTTTGAAGCAGGCCGATTCCACCAATAGACTGTGATGCAGCAAACTGAAAATGCGCATCTTGATCGTGCTTTAAAATAATATTGACAGTTCGATTGCAAAAATTACAAACCCCGTCAAATAATATAATTGGCATAGTCATGTTTGATTCATTCAATAAAAAATATTTGCCTTATCTTCTTCTTTTAAAACCAGCGTTCTTTTTTTGCTTAGGATTGTATTCTGGGGTTGGGCCAAACATCTCAGGGACTGTACCTTTTAATACAGGCGCACCTAATAATTCCTCGATCAATGCAAACTTAGATTGTTCTTTTTCACTCACAAGAGTAAAAGCAGTTCCAGTCGTTGCAGCGCGAGCTGTTCTTCCAATACGGTGGATATAATCCTCCCCATCATTCGGTACATCATAATTAATCACCAAATCAATGTCTTCGATATCAATCCCCCTGCTTAAAATATCTGTAGCAACTAAAATATTGGTTTTGCCATTTCTATAGTCTTGTAAGTACTGCTCTCTGCTTTTTTGATCTAAATCGGAATGAATTTCTTCTGCAGCTAATCTTGCCGATTTTAAAATTGTAGTGAGCTCTTTTACGTTTTGTTTTTTAGAACAGAACACAATCACTTTTGAAAAACGTTTAGAACCAAGCATATCTTT
>JBMOFB010000134.1:0-2961 GCA_049314475.1 Sediminibacterium sp. | reverse complement strand
GCTTTTTAAAAAATGAACAAGAATAATTATCAACAAAGCGGATGAACAAAGTTTAGCCCTTGAATTCAAACCCAATATCTTTTCTAAAATTCATGCCTTCAAATTGAATTAGACCTAAAGCATTTTTAGCTGTATCGACTGCTTCAGAAATGGTATTTCCTTGCGCTGTCACTGTTAAAACCCGACCTCCATTGGTGACGATGGCATCTTCTTTAAACCCAGTCCCAGCTTGAAATAGGGTTGTTTTAGCCTCTTGCGTTAAAAGGTCTAATCCACTTATCAGAAATCCTTTTTGGTATGCACCAGGATAGCCACCGCTCACCGCCATCACTGTGGCAAAAGCGCCTTCATTGTATTCAATATTTACATCTTCCAATGTACCGTTATCGGTGGCAGCTAAAATACTCACTAAGTCGGTTTGCAAACGTGGTAATATGACTTCAGTTTCAGGGTCTCCAAGTCGACAATTGTATTCAATCACTGAAGGCTCACCGTCACAATTCATTAAGCCAAAAAAGACGAATCCTTTATAGACCAATCCTTCCTTCGCAATACCTTGGATGGTAGGGCGCACAATCTTTTCTTCCACTTTAGCCATAAATACACCATCCATAAAAGGCACTGGGCTCACACAACCCATTCCACCTGTATTGAGCCCTGTATCGCCTTCTCCTATTCGTTTGTAGTCCTTAGCGTGTCCAATAATTTGGTAATTTTTACCATCAGTTAGTGCAAAAACACTGACTTCAATCCCTGTTAAAAATTCCTCAATCACCACTTTAGCGCTGGCTGTACCAAATTGCTTATGTTGCAACATGGACTCAAAACTTTCTAAGGCTTCTTGGTGCGTTGTGGCAATGATCACGCCCTTTCCAGCTGCTAGTCCATCTGCTTTTAAAACAATTGGTAGTTTATGTGCAGCAATATATTGCTTCCCTTCTTCGTAGTTGTCGACGGTAAATTCGGCATATCCAGCTGTTGGGATATGGTGCCTTTGCATGAAATGCTTACTAAAAGCTTTACTACCTTCTAATTGCGCTGCTGCTGCAGAAGGTCCAATCACATTGATGGACTGCGTTGCTGGGTCTTTTGCAAAAAAATCAAAAATGCCTTTTACAAGTGGTTCTTCTGGTCCTACAATGATCATGTCAATTTGGTAGGTGATGGCCGCTTGCTTTAATCCCTCAAAATCGTCTATAGCAATAGGCAAATTGGCGCCAATCTCAGCTGTGCCTGGGTTTCCAGGAGCAATATATAAGTGATCACAATGGTAACTTTGTGCTACTTTCCAAGCCAAAGCATGCTCTCTTCCGCCAGAACCAATAAGTAAAATATTCATAATTAAGGTGATTGCAGCACGAAAGTAAAATTTATTGAAGGGATTTTATTATTTTGTACCAATTAAATAAACGTTTTATTATGTCTACAACTTCACAAAGCCATCCAAAAGGTCTTTATGTTTTATTCGCTACAGAAATGTGGGAGCGATTTAACTATTATGGCATGCGTGCCATTTTGGTCTTGTTTTTAGTGAAAGCAATGGCTTTTAATCAGAATGATGCTTCTCAAGTATATGGCAGTTATACAGGCTTGGTATACTTAACGCCCTTATTAGGTGGCTATATTGCCGATCGTTACTGGGGTAATAAGCGCTCTATTATTGCAGGCGGATTGGTCATGGCGATTGGAGAATTTGTGCTGTTTTTTTGCGGTCATTTTTACGACAATGCTGCACTCGCCATGCCACTATTTTATACTGGCTTGGGTTGTATGATTGCAGGAAATGGTTTTTTTAAGCCAAACATCTCTAGTATGGTGGGCCAATTGTATCAAAAAGGGGATTCTAAAATTGACGCTGCTTATACCATTTTTTATATGGGTATCAATACAGGTGGTGCATTGGGTCCAATTGTTTGTGGCTTTTTTGGAGACACAGGAAACAATGGAGATTTTAAATGGGCCTTTTTAGCGGGCGGAATAGCCATGCTTTTAAGTGTGATTACACAAATGATTTTTCAGAAAAAATATTTAGTGGACGCGGATGGAGTGTCCATTGGAGATGCACCAAAAGACGCACCAAAAATTTTACAAAAAATTCCAGTGATGATTGGTTTGCTATTTTTACTTTCTCTATTAACAATCGCACTTGTCTACATTGACATTAAAGTGGTGAGTTATTTATTTTGGTTATTGATTGCTTGTATCTTATTAATTGCGTTTATTATTTTCTCAGATACATCATTAGATGGCGTTCAAAAAAAGAAAGTCGTGGTATTGTTTACCGTATCTTTCTTTGTCATCTTTTTCTGGAGTGCATTTGAACAAGCAGGCGCATCACTTACCTTTTTCGCCTCTGAAAACACACAGCGTGACTTAGGATTTTATGAAGTACCAACAAGCTTCTTTCAATCTTTAAATTCCATCTTTGTTGTAACGCTTGCACCTTTAGTTGCATGGATTTGGATTAAACTTGGTAAAGCCAAAAGAGAGCCTTCTTCTCCATTTAAAATGGCGATGGGTTTGATGTTATTGGCATTGGGTTATTTATGGATTGCTACAGGTGTGAATGGCGTTGGCACAGGCGTTAAAGTAAGTATGATTTGGTTGATAGGTATGTACATGATGCACACATTTGGAGAGCTTTGTTTATCTCCAATTGGACTTTCCTTATTCAATAAATTAGCGCCTATTAAATTCGCTTCTTTATTAATGGCAGTGTGGTTTACAGCCAATGCATTTGCCAATAAATTAGCAGGTGTATTTAGTACATTGTATCCAGAAAATGGTCAAACAACTTCTTTTGCTGGTTATCAAATCACCAACTTGCATGAGTTCTTTATGTTCTTTGTATTTATGGCAGGGATTGCGTCTATTATTCTTTTCTTATTATCTAGTAAATTAAAAAATTTAATGGAGCAATAAAGAGCTCAGGATTATATTTATATATTTACTTCAATTTAG
>JBMOFB010000133.1:0-3039 GCA_049314475.1 Sediminibacterium sp. | reverse complement strand
CCAAATATGAAGATCACCAATTTCGACTTAGCGAATCAGTTTGTAAAACGTACTTATCGTGAAGGTTGGAGTCTAGGTGCATAAACACAAACTATGGAATCTTTAAAAGATCAATTTTTATTAAGACCCGATATTCATTTTTTGAATTTCGGGTCTTTTGGTGCTACACCAAAACCAATCTTCCAAAAATACCAAGACTGGCAAAGGGTCTTAGAGGCAGAGCCGGTGCAGTTCATCGCATTTGATGGCTACCAATACCTTGCAGACTCAAGAGCTGCATTGGCTAAGTTCCTCAATTGTGCAGATAAAGATGATTTAGTCTATGTGACCAATCCAAGTTTTGCAATTAATATGATTGCAAAGAGTTTTCCATTAGAAGCGGGGGACGAAATTTTGACGACAGATATTGAATACGGTGCTTGTGATAGAACATGGAATTATTATTGTACTAAAAAAGGCGCTACCTATCGAAGACAAAAAATCAATCTTCCTATTACAACTAAAGAACAATTCATCGAAGATTTTTTCAAAGGATATAATGAAAAAACTAAAGCCATATTCATTTCTCATATCACCAGTGCGACTGGATTGATTTTACCTGCAGAAGAAATTTGTGCGATTGCCAAAGAAAAAGGACTCATCACTATTGTAGATGGCGCACACGCACCAGCGCATATCCCATTGGATCTTAGTTCCATTCAGGCAGATTTTTATACAGGTGCTTGTCATAAATGGATGATGGCCCCAAAAGGATGTTCTTTTTTATATGCAACAAAGTCGGTGCAACCTATTTGTGATCCGATGATTGTAAGCTGGGGCTATCAAGCTGCCAAGCCTTCACACTCTAAATTTTTAGATTACCACCAAATGATTGGTACCAGGGACTTTTCGGCTTTTTTAACCGTTGCTACTTGTATTGAATTCATGGAGCAACACAACTGGAAATCTGTTGGAAGACAATGCCATGAAATGGTATTAGCACATGCTCCAAGATTTTTTAGTTTAATGAACAGTACTCCAATTAGTCCACTCAATAGTGAATGGATAGGACAAATGATTAGCATTCCAATTCAAACTCCAGATCCAGAAAAATTACAAAGGACTTTATTTTTAGATTATAAAATAGAAGTGCCGATCATGCGCCAGGGCGATGATGTGTATTTAAGGTATTCAATCAATGCGTTTAATACAGTAGAGAATCTAGATGCATTGTACAATGCAATGAAAGAAATTCAAAAGCAAGGAATACTTTTAAAGTAAAAGGTATCGTACATCTTATTGTTAGATCTTATAAAAAAAGGGACACGCTTCGTGTCCCTTTTTTTATTTAATCCTTGGTATCCCTACCAATTCAATGTTTTCACATAAGCAGCATCGTCTCTTGCCGCATCTAATTCATTGGTGCCAGTATAATGTTCTTGTTCTACAATCATATGCTCCACACCACGTTTTGCAACCTTTGGTAGTAAAGTTTTATAATCAATAATGCCTTTCCCAATCACGCATGACTCATGACTAGTAGCAGTCTTAGTCATGTCTTTCACATGCACTAATTTAAAACGATTAGGAAATTGATCCATGTATGCAACAGGATCCACCCCTGCAGCTGCTGTCCAATATAGATCCATTTCAAAATCCACGATAGCGGAATCTGTATTTTTCATCATTAAGTCCTGAGGAACAATTCCATCCATCGCTTTAAAAGAATAATCATGATTATGATAGGCAAAACGAAGTCCATGTTTTTTTGCAATCTCACCACAAGCATTAAACTCGTCTGCAAATTTCTTAAAATTATCCAATGATTTTTGTTGCCCTTTAAAAGCACAAATGACATACTTTAAACCAATTTCCCCTGCCGCTGCAGCCTTTTGTTCAAAAGTTTTAAGATTGCCGGTATCATTACAATGCGAAGAAATCATGTTCATGCCTAAATCATCCATCACTTTTTTAAACTCCGTATTTTTCATACCCCAAAACATACCTTTAGGACCTTCAAAGCTTTCAATTTTTTTGTAACCATTCGCAGCAATTTGTTTTAAAACCCCAAGTGGATCTTTTGCCAATGCCTGTTTTACAGACCATAATTGAATACCAAATGGCTTAGACTTTGGCGCCATCGCCATCAGCTCATTTTTAAAAGGCATGGACAATGCTACACTTGTTAAAGCGGCACCGCGTAAAAAACTTCTTCTTGAATTTGACATAATATTAAATTGAAAACCGAATGAAATAATTATAAAAGTGAGCCTCCTTCTGGAGGCTCATTACTTTCTTTTTTAAGAAGTCGCCCAAGCTTTTTCTCCTTTCGTATAAGGCACACAACCTTCAAACTTTCCTGGAACAGCTACATACCTTAATACTTCTGTTGCACCAATTTTAGAAGTGAACAAACCAGATAAAGTCAACTGCTTCATCATAGTAAAGTAATGGGTTGGGTCTTCTTGTTTTTTATTTTTTTGGTACTCTTTTGCTTCTTTATCTAACTCCGTTAAAAACGCAGTACGCTCTTCTGGGGTAGATTCCATGAAGGCTTTATTGTGGTGCTTTTTAGAAGCAGCATTCAATTCGGCCATTCCATTCATAAAAATTTCTTGGTCTTTTGCTTCATAACAATCACTCACCATGGTTTGCATGAAAGCGCCTACATTAGCTGCTTTCGCGCCTGGCGTATCGGTTGCAGGTAAGATGGTCTCTCCTACTTCATTTAAAAAGTCGATATCTGCTTGGGAGAAAGTCACACCCTTGGTGTTGGTTTTACAACCAGTCAAAAAAGCTTCTGCACCTAACACTGTTCCACCCATGATGATGGCAACTCTTGATAAGGCTTCTCTTCTGTTTATCATAAAATATTTTTTAAAAATTAAATTATAGGTTTCCTTTTTTCAATTCTGATACAGCAAAGTCTGCTGCTCTTGCAGTGAATGCCATATAAGTCAATGAAGGGTTTACACAGTTTGCACTTGTCATGAAAGAACCATCTGTCACAAATACATTCGGTGCATCCCATACTTGGTTATTGCCATTCAATACAGAAGT
>JBMOFB010000132.1:0-3113 GCA_049314475.1 Sediminibacterium sp. | reverse complement strand
GCGATTATGGCGTCGATGTATTTTGGTGGTTACGATTTACCATTCTTTGATGAGTCCACTGTGGCACCCAATATTGCTGCCATGATTGGCGTAGGCACTTTATTAATTAAAATCGTTTTATTTGTTTTCTTGTTCATGTGGATTCGTTGGACCATCCCACGTTTCAGGTATGATCAATTAATGAACTTAGGATGGAAGACGATGATTCCATTGGCACTTTTTAATTTATTAATCACGGGTGCTTTAATCCTAGCTAACTTATAATTTTTTTAAATCCTTGTATAAAGACATGCAACCATTAACCAACAAAGCACAAGCAGTCAGCAGAGCCCCAATGACCTTTTGGGAGCGCTTGTATTTGATTAATATCATTAAAGGGATGTTCATCACGTTTAGTCATATATTTAAAAAACAACCGACTACACGTTATCCCGAAGAGAAGCGCGCATTTAGTCCTGTGTTCAGAGGGCTTCATGTGTTAAATAGAGACGAAGAAGGAAGAGAGCGTTGTACCGCATGTGGTTTATGTGCAGTGGCTTGTCCTGCAGAAGCCATTACAATGGAAGCTGCTGAGAGAGAAGTAGGAGAAGAACATTTATACAGAGAAGAAAAATATGCTGCAAAATATGAAATCAATATGTTGCGTTGTATTTTCTGTGGCTTGTGTGAAGAAGCTTGTCCGAAAGATGCCATTTATTTAAGTGAAACTTTTGCACCTGCAAATTTTACGCGTAAAGGATTTATTTATGGCAAACCTGATTTATTAATCCCAAATCCAATGACCGAAGCGTCTGATTTAGCTTTGGCTAGAGGTGTAGAAGCATAACCAATACTATGAGTACAGTAGACGTTTTATTTTATCTATTATCCGCATTTGCAATTGTAAGTGCTATAATGGTATTAATTAGCAAGAACCCAATTCACAGTGTATTGTGGTTAATTCTTGTATTCTTTGCCATATCTGGACATTATATTTTGTTGAATGCGCAATTTTTAGCCATTGTCAACATCATTGTATATGCTGGAGCCATTATGGTATTGTTCTTATTTGTAATCATGTTAATGAATATCAAAAAAGATGCTGAACCACAAAAGCAATTATTGGTGAAGTTGACGGGTGTGATAGCAGGAGGCAGTCTACTTACTTTATTGATAGCAGTGGTGAAACAAACATCCCAAATTGAAGGCAAGCAAGTTTTATTAAAAGAAGGTAGCATTGGTTTAATACATCCATTGGGACAAGCATTGTTTACTGACTATGTGATTCCATTTGAAATAAGCAGTGTTTTATTCTTAAGTGCGATGGTTGGCGCAGTCATCATTGGAAAAAAATAATTATAAATAAAATCATTAGAAATGTCTATACAGTATTATATCATTTTATGTTTGACTTTGTTTAGCATTGGTGTGATTGGGGTGTTAACCCGTCGCAATGCTATTATCGTATTTATGTGCATTGAATTAATGTTAAACGCTGTGAACTTATTATTGGTGTCATTTTCAAAAATGTACCATGGAATGGCTTTGCAAAGTGCAGCCAATACAACAGCAGGTATTGATGCACAAATTTTTGTATTCTTCATTATGGTGGTCGCTGCGGCAGAAGTAAGTGTTGGATTGGCGATTATTGTAATGATGTATCGCAATACGCATTCTGTTGACATCAATTTCTTAAACAGATTAAAGAATTAATTTCGCATGAAAACAATAATAGGATTGATCATTTTATGGCCCTTAGCTGGATTTTTACGCAACGGATTGGGTCGTAATATTCGGAGTAAAAAAACCATTGCGTCACAAGCTACTGGGTATATTTTTGCCTCTTTTATATGTAGTTTATTTTCTTTTTGGAATGTGCAAGAGCAAGGTGCAATCGTAGTGCATTATTTTGATTTTATCAATACCAATACTGTTAAAATTCCTTTTGACTTTAGAGTAGACGCTTTGTCAAGTTTGTTTTTATTAGTGATTACAGGTGTGGGTACACTGATCCACTTATATTCTACGGCCTATATGCATGAGGAGACTGCACCCCATTATGCCCGCTATTTTGCTTATTTGAATTTATTTATTTTCTCGATGCTTTTATTGGTATTAGGAGATAATTATGTGATTATGTTTATTGGATGGGAGGGTGTAGGACTTTGTTCTTATTTATTAATTGGTTATTGGTTTACGAATACGACTTATAATAATGCTGCTAAGAAAGCATTTATCATGAATAGGATTGGTGACTTAGGTTTTTTATTAGCTATTTTTTGGTTGATTGTGAGATTAGGCACAGTGAGTTACGGAGAAGTATTAACTGCAGAAAGTTTAGCAAAATTATCTAGTGCAGATATCACCGCAATCACTTTATTATTATTTGTTGGAGCAATGGGTAAGAGTGCACAAATTCCATTGTATACTTGGCTTCCAGATGCGATGGCTGGTCCAACTCCAGTTTCTGCATTGATCCATGCGGCAACGATGGTGACTGCAGGTATTTACATGATCACTAGAACAAATATATTTTATACCCATAGTGAGATTGCACAAACAGTGGTTGCGATCATTGGTATTAGTACAGCTTTATTAGCTGCTACCATTGCGATTAAACAAAATGATATTAAAAAAGTATTGGCTTACTCCACAGTGAGCCAACTAGGTTATATGTTTCTTGGCTTAGGGGTAGGCGCATATTCAGGAGCGGTATTCCATGTGATCACCCATGCCTTCTTTAAGGCATTGTTGTTCTTGGCTGCAGGTTCTGTAATACATGCCATGCACCATGAGCAGGATATTCGCAAGATGGGTGGACTAAAATCCAAATTACCTATTACGCATATCACTTTCTTAATAGGATGTATTGCCATTGCTGGAGTACCTCCTTTTAGTGGGTTCTTCTCTAAAGACGAGATCTTAGCTGCGGCCTATGCAAAAAATCCAATTTATTGGTTCCTAGGATTGGTTGGTGCTGCGATGACTGCATTTTATATGTTCCGTTTATATGCCACTACATTCTTGGGACAATTTAGAGGTACAGAAGCACAGGCAAGTCATTTACATGAGAGCCCAATTAGTATGACCTTGCCATTAATCATCTTAGCAGTTTTAAGTGCTGTGGGTGGTGC
>JBMOFB010000131.1:0-3118 GCA_049314475.1 Sediminibacterium sp. | reverse complement strand
CCCTTGCCTAAGAAACTTGCTAGCTTAACTCTCTGCGCTTCGCCTCCACTTAAAGTGCTACTGCTTTGTCCTAGTTTCACATAACCCAACCCAACTTCTTGTAATGGACTAATGGCTAGTACAATATTTTTTTCTTCGCTAAAAAATTCAATGGCTTCATCCACACTCATCTCTAACACATCGTGGATACTTTTTCCTTTATACTGTACTTCTAAAACTGCTTCTTTAAATCTTTTTCCGCCACAGTCTTCGCAGACTAAATGCACGTCTGCCAAGAATTGCATCTCTACCAATTGCTCTCCTTCTCCTTTACAAGTATCACATCTCCCTCCGTCCACATTGAATGAAAAATGTTTTGGTAAGAAGCCCCTTATTTTTGACAATGCCTGCTTGGAATACACATCTCTAATTGCATCGTATGCTTTGATATAAGTGACAGGATTGCTTCGGGATGATTTGCCAATTGGATTTTGATCCACCATTTCTATTTGATCAAATAAATGCAAGTCGCCTTTAATGGCAGAGAATCCGCCCTTCATTTCGGTAGGTAATTGTTTTGCATCTAATAGTGCGTTATACAAAACCTGCTTTACCAAAGTTGTTTTACCACTACCACTTACGCCAGACACTACGGTCAAACATTGCAGTGGAAATTGCACATCTATATTTTTTAAATTGTGCAAGAAGGCCCCTTCTATTTGTATGGTATGTTTTGCAGATCTTGTTTTTGCAGGAATTGGAATAGACAATGTGCCATTCAAATATTTACCCGTTAAACTATTTTTATCCTTCATCAACTTAGCTGCATTGCCTACTGCAACTACTTCTCCGCCTAAATGCGCCGCCAAAGGACCCATGTCAATAATATAATCTGCTTCACGCATAATTTGTTCATCGTGCTCTACCACCACTACTGTATTTCCAAGGTCTCTTAGGTTTTGTAAAACCTTAATCAATCGCTCCGTATCTCTTGAATGCAAGCCAATAGATGGCTCGTCTAAAATATATAATGAGTTGGTTAAATTACTACCCAAACATCTTGTTAATTGTATACGCTGACTCTCTCCTCCACTCAAACTATTCGCTAAACGACTTAAAGTTAAATAGCCTAAACCCACATCCATTAATGTTTGGATGCGTTGTTCAATCTCCATCAACACTCGCTTTGCAATCACTGTATCTGTGTTGTTTAATTTTAATTGCTTGAACCAAATTTGTAAGTCTTGCACCGGCATGGTACACAATTGCCCAATATGTTGTTCTGCAATTTTTACATACAATGCTTCTTTACGCAATCTGTATCCCTGACAATCTGGACAATCTGTTCGGCCACGATACCTGCTCAACAAAACACGAAACTGCACTTTATATAAATGCGCTTCTACATCTTTAAAAAAATCATCAATACCATATGCTTTACCAACGCCTTTCCAAAGTTGTTGTAATTGTGCCTTTGTTAATTTTAAAATGGGTTGATGTATTGGAAATCCTTCCTTACCCGCTTCCTTCACAAATTGATCCTTCCACCAAGAAAGCTTTTCGCCTTTCCATGGCGCTACAGCTCCATCATACACCGATAAATGTGGGTTTGGAATCACCAAGTTGGCATCAATCCCCAACACTTGGCTATAACCTTCGCAGGTGGGACATGCACCATATGGATTGTTGAATGAAAATAAATTAGGACTTGGTTCATCAAACTCAATGCCGTCTAAAGTAAACTTATTATTAAAGCTGACTAATTTAGTTTCATTTTGTTCTACCCAAACAATCCCCTCTCCTTCGTAAAATGCAGTACCAATAGAGTCTGTTAATCGATGAATATCATCCTCCTCAAATGTTTTTACCACCACACGATCAATTAAAATATAAATTTCCTTGTCTTTGGTATTTTGTTGTAGTTCCTTTTTATTCCAGTTCAATGCATCTTCTATTCTTACAATGGCTGGAGGGGTTTTTGCAGCTCTTAAATAAATACGCGCAAATCCTTTTTGCATGAGGATATTCAATTCCTCTTGGATATCCCTTTTGGCATGCTGCTTGAACAAAACCAATAAAACCATTTTATCTCCTTGCTTCCCTTTTTCAATAAAGGAAAGGACATCTTGTACATCTTGTTTTTTGACCTCTTGGCCGCTAATAGGGGAATAGGTTTTACCAATCCTGGCAAATAAGACCCTTAGGTACTCGTAAATTTCCGTCATACTTCCCACCGTACTTCTTGGGGTTCGGGTAGTCACTTTTTGCTCAATGGCGATGGCTGGACACAAACCCTTGATATAATCCACATCCGGCTTCCCCATTCTAGACATAAACTGTCTGGCGTAGGAGGACAAACTTTCGGCGTAACGTCTTTGTCCCTCGGCAAAGAGGGTATCAATGGTCAAGGAAGACTTTCCGCTACCAGAAACCCCTGTCACCACAATTAATTGGTTCCTAGGAAACTTCACAGATACATTCTTTAGGTTGTGTACCCTTGCGCCCACCACTTCGATATTGTTTCGCTCCGTTTTGTCCAGTCCTTTCTTAGTTACAGCCATAGTACAAAAATAACACCATCATACCCTATTTGGTTCTGTTCTACCTTAATATTATTGTAAATACTACAATGTGGATATCCTTGAAACAAAAATCTTGTTTCCCACATCTACGATTCGAGCACAATAAGCTAGTAATTTTCCTTCATAATCCATCGGTAGCACCTACTACCCAACCTTTAGAACAACCTATAAAAAACTAACATGAACAAAGTAGTTGAACTGACAGACAACGAATTGATCCAATCTTTCCAAGGAGGCAATACCCGTGCTTTCGATGCATTGATTGATCGTTATCAAGAAAAAATCTTCAACACCATTTTATTTATGGTAAAAGACAGCTATTTAGCCGAAGATTTAATCCAAGAAATTTTTATTAAAATCATTGACAACTTAAAGAAAAGAAAATATGCCGAAGAAGGTAAGTTTCTTCCTTGGGCTTTAAGAATTTCACATAATTTTTGTGTAGACCATTTTAGAAAAGTAAAACGTACCACTGTTATTAAAACTAGTGATGACCAAGATATTTTTGAAGTGATTAAGCATACCGATCATTCTGCCGATTATAAAATGACCCGTGC
>JBMOFB010000130.1:0-3131 GCA_049314475.1 Sediminibacterium sp. | reverse complement strand
CTTGCCATCTCTAGATTGAACACCCCAATCAATTGATAGGCTGGGTTGGCAGGATTTACAATAGGACCGAGCATATTGAAAAAAGTCCTGAGTCCCATATTTTTTCTAATTGGGCCTACTGTTTTCAGTGCTGGATGAAACAAGGGTGCATGTAAAAAACAAATGCTTGCTTCCTTCACTTCCTTTGCCAAGGCTGCTTCGTCATTTTTAAATACATAACCCAGTTGTTCCATTACATTGGATGAGCCACTCACACTTGATGCACCATAGTTTCCGTGCTTCACAACTGGTTGCCCAGCTCCTGCCACAATAAAACAGGCCAAAGTAGATATATTAAAAGTGTCTTTGCCATCTCCACCTGTACCCACAATATCTATTGCATTGTCAATGCCTAAATTCAATGGCACTGCAAGCGCAAGCAATGCATCCCTAAAGCCCATTAATTCGTCTATGGTGATACTTCGCATCAAAAACACAGTCACAAAGGAAGTCACTTCGTGTTCGTTGTATCCACCTTGCGCTATCTGCACCAAGACCTCCTTAGCAGTGTCTCGACTCAAAGTTTTGTGTTCAAATAAATATTGTAAAATCTTTTTCATCAAATTATTTTATTAGTTTTTCAACCAGTTACCAATAATCTTAACACCTTCCGGCGTTAATACACTTTCTGGATGATATTGCACTCCTTTCACATCATAATGGGTATGTTCTAATGACATGATATACCCTTCGGTATCTTTTGAAGTAATTTTTAATTCGGCAGGTAAATCATTTTCATTCACGACCCAGCTATGGTACCTCCCAACATGAAAAGTTCTTGGAAGTCCTTCAAATAAAATTGAATCTCCAACCAATTCAACAGGCGTTGCTATACCATGATATACTTTTGAGAGATTGGTTAAACTACCTCCAAATGCTTCTGCAATAGCTTGCTGTCCTAAGCAAACTCCGAAGATAGATTTAGTGGCCGCGTAAGCTTGAATCAAAGGAATAAGTAAACCAGATTCAGATGGAATACCAGGACCAGGAGACAATAAAATTTTATCGTACGCCTTCACATCCTCTAAAGGAATTTCATCATTTCTGAATACATCCACCGAAGCATTCGACTGTTCCTTAATCAATTGAACCAAGTTATAAGTGAATGAATCGTAATTGTCAAATACTAATATTTTCATTGGATCTATTTTAAATTTTTTCAGCCAATACAATAGCCATCTTTAATGCATTTAATTTATTGTTCACTTCCTGCAATTCACTTTCTGGGTCACTAGCCGCAACTACGCCTGCGCCTGCTTGATAGGTCAATGTATTTTGCCTACTCATAAAAGTTCGAATCATGATGGCTTGATTGCAACTTCCGTTAAAACCTACAAAACCAATACAGCCTCCGTAATAAGATCGTTTAGTGGGCTCAATACCATCTATCAATTGCATTGCTTTAAATTTTGGTGCCCCACTCAATGTGCCTGCAGGAAATGTTTTTGCAATTAAATGAAATGGATTGGCATCTAAAGCTACTTTGCCTTCTACCTCACTCACTAAATGAATCACATGGCTATAATAATGCACTTGTCTAAAATGTTTGACATGCACTTCACTACAAACCCTACTTAAATCGTTTCTTGCTAAGTCAACCAACATCACATGTTCTGCATTTTCCTTTGGATCATCCAATAAAGCTTGCGTTCTTTCTGCATCAATGGCTTCGTCGCCAGATCTTTTGAATGTGCCAGCAATAGGATGCACTACTGCCTTCCCTTCCTTGATAATGATTTGCGCTTCGGGAGAAGAACCCATTAATTTATAGTCGCCATAATCAAAAAAGAATAAATAGGGGGAAGGATTGATACTTCTTAAAGTTCTATATACATTGAACTCATCTCCAGCAAATTGTTGTTGAAACCTTCTACTCAATACAATCTGAAACACATCTCCACGCATACAATGTTGAATCCCCTTTTGAACTGCAGTAAGATAGGCTTCGTCGGTATAATTAGAGGCTTCAGTACCTACAATACTAAATGGATATATAGGCACATCTTTATGTTTGATGCAAGACACCAATGCATCCAATTCTGAATCGATGCCCTCTATTTTATTTTCACAGATATACAACTCGTCTTTAAAATGATTGAATGCAATCACGTATTGGTATAAACGATAACGCATCAATGGAATCACTGGGGCGCCAGGTTTAAATTCAATCGTATCAAAAAACGGGATGGCATCATAAGTAGTATAGCCATATAATCCCTGTGCAAAAACAGCTTCTTTTTGGGCGGATGGCTGCATCTCAAATTGTTGCATGTAGGACCAAATACGGTCAGGCGCATCCTGTACATTTTTAATGACTTCTTTTTGAGGCTCTTGCTTTGGGTATTTAAATTCAATTTCATTTAAACTAGATATTTCAATACCGCCAATGGCATTCACTCCAATGAATGAATAACTATTTTCAGCAGCATGTGAATCTGTGCTCTCTAATAAAATCGTATCCCTGAATCGATCTCTCAATCGAAGGTAGATGCCAACTGGTGTAAACGTATCGGCGAGCATTGTAGTCACCTCGGTTTGTATTATATTTTTTTTCATCTTAATCTCTTAATCTATTTATCTCTTTATCTCTTAATTCGGTCATTCGTTAAAAAAACAAACCCCGACAGATTCTGTCGGGGTTGATGTATAGCTTGACAATTAAGGTCACGACATTACAATACCCCAACGGAGTTTGTATGCCACCACCAAAAATTGTTGATTGTTTTCATAAGAATGCAAATCTATGGTATTCCATATTTTTAACCAAAAAAACATCCATAAAGAAACTAAGAATGTTCGGTTTATAACACCCCTTTTGTGCTTGGTAAAGCATCGCTGGCAGGGTTGCGCTTCACAGCCATTTTGATGGCTTTAGCAAAGGCTTTAAAGATGGCTTCGATCTTATGATGTTCATTCTCTCCCTTACAACTGATGTTGATATTGGCTTTGGCAGCATCGCTAAAGGATTTGAAAAAGTGAAAAAACATCTCGGTTGGCATTTCTCCAATTTTCTCTCGTTTAAACTCCGCGTCCCAAACGATCCAATTTCTTCCACCAAAATCAATCAAGACTTTTGCTTCTGCCTCATCCAT
>JBMOFB010000129.1:0-3154 GCA_049314475.1 Sediminibacterium sp. | reverse complement strand
ACTTTTTTTTGATGGATATTTAAATTATTCCAAGTAAGCATCTCAAATAATTCATCCATCGTTCCTATTCCACCAGGTAAAATTATTGCCACGTCCGCCTTATCATACAATATTTTTTTTCGATCATGCATTGTTTCGGTAATGATCAACTCTGTCAATCCCTCCTGTTGGGCCTCCCACTCTAACAAAAGCTTTGGAATGATGCCAATCACCTTGCCATTTTTTGCTAATACAGCGTCTGCAATAGCGCCCATAATACCTTTACCACCTCCACCATAGACCAATTGGATACCTTTTTCGCCCAATGCATTGCCCAATTCAATTGCTTGGTTTGTAAAACCTATTTGATTCCCAGATTTAGAGCCGCAAAAGACGGTAACAGACTGTATTTTCATTGGTTATAATTTGTAAGATCAGACACAAAATAATCAAAAAAGTCAAAGATTCTCATTACTTTGCTTTATCAAAATGATAATCAATTAACTATGAGTGCAACCACCCTTTTTATCTTCGTTATACTTTATTTTTTAGTGTTGTTAGGCGTCGCTAAAATCGCTGGTAAGAATAGCAATAACATGTCCTTTTTCATTGGTAATAAAAATAGTAATTGGATGTTGGTTGCCTTTGGCATGATTGGTACTTCTTTAAGTGGTGTCACGTTTGTGAGTGTGCCAGGCGCTGTTGGAAAAGATGCATTTCATTATTTACAAATTACTTTTGGTTATTTAATTGGCTATATCGCTATCGCATATGTGTTACTACCCATTTATTATAAATTAAACTTGACCTCTATTTATCATTATTTAGAAGGCAGGTTAGGATTCACTGCTTATAAGACAGGTGCCTCCTTTTTTATTCTTTCAAGAACACTTGGGGCAACTGCTAGATTGTATTTAGTTGTAAAAATTTTACAATACTTTATCCTTGACAATATGCATATACCCTTTTGGGCTACGACGATTGTTATATTAGTCATGATTTTATTGTACACGTATGAAGGGGGTGTTAAAACGATTGTTTGGACAGATACATTACAAACATCAGGAATGCTATTGGGATTAATTATCTGTAGTATTTACATCTTATCAAAATTAGACCTGTCTGTGTTACAAGGATTGACCGCCATGCATAATCAAGCTTTAGTTGGAAATCCATCTATGCACTTATCTGATGTTTTAGTTACAGACGTGAATAGTAAATCTTTTTTCTTAAAGCAAGTCATTGGAGGTGCTTTTATCACCTTAACTATGACAGGACTAGACCAAGAAATGATGCAAAAAAATATTTCTGTAAAAACACTTAAGGATGCCCAAAAGAATATGGTGACTATAGGATTTATCATGGTCATTGCAATTAGCTTATTCCTATACTTAGGTGGCTTATTACATTTATATGCTGCTCAAAATAATATCACTGCAACAGGTGATGATTTGTTTCCAACATTGGCTTTAAACCATATGCCACCTTATTTATCAATTATATTTATTCTTGCATTAATTTCTGCATTGTTCCCAAGTGCCGATGGTGCAATTACTGCTTTAACATCAAGCTTTTGTATTGATCTATTGGGACTACAAAGAAATAAAAATTGGTCCGAGGCGCAACAAAAGAAGATTAGACAAAGAACCCATTTGACCTTTGCCTTTATTTTTTTAATCATGGTCATGGTTTTTAAATGGATAGATAATAAGAGTACGATTGATTTATTATTAAAAATAGCCTCTTATACCTATGGCCCTTTATTAGGTCTATTTGCGTTTGGAATTTTAACAAAAAGAAGCATTAACAATACACTTGTTCCTGTTATTTGTATTTTGGCTCCAATCCTTTGTTTGGTGCTTGACTATTACCAATCCCAACTATTTGGAGATTTCAGAATTGGTCAAGAACTCTTGATTATCAATGGAGGCATCACATTTATAGGATTATGGCTGATTTCAAGCGCTAATACCGAAAAAAAATAGAACTTTGCAGCATGGATTTTATTCAACCAGCTGCCAATGACTATGTAACGCAGTATAGTGACGCCACACCGGCCTATTTAAGGCCTATGTATGAGCAAACCATACAACAACATCCGCATGCGCATTTACAAAGCAATTGGAACCAGGGCGGCTTTTTAAGCTTTTTTAGTAAGCTACTTCAACCTCAATCCATTTTAGAAATTGGCACGTTTTCTGGATTTAGTACTTTATGCCTAGCCGAAGGATTAAATAATACGGGCACCATTGATACGATTGAACTTAGAGCCGAAGATGCAAATAATGCCAGAACGAATTTTGATGCAAGTGTAAAAGGACATCAAATCATCTCACATATTGGAGATGCCAAGACAATCATACCTACCCTCAATAAGCAATGGGACTTAGTATTTATTGACGCAGACAAAACTGGTTATATTGACTATGTTAATTTAGTACTACCAATGCTAACCGATAATGGTATAATCATCGCAGACAATGTTTTATTTCACGGGCAAGTGTTTGAAGAAAATATAACAGGTAAAAACGCTTTGGCAATGCATGCATTCAATGAATACATTTTGCAACATCAAGACCTCGAAAAAATTATGCTTACTATTAGAGACGGATTAACCTTAATTAGAAAAAAAATAATATGAAGCAAACCATACTCCTAATATTGATTTTTTGCACGTCGATTCAAATTGGCAGAGCGCAAAATAACAAAACGACTATTGCATATATAGATCAATTCAAGGCGATTGCTATGAAGGAAATGAAACGAACTGGCGTGCCTGCTTCAATCACCCTTGCTCAAGCAATTGTTGAATCGAATAGTGGAGAAAGTAACCTTGCTAAAAATCATAATAACCACTTTGGAATTAAATGTAAATCAGATTGGACCGGTGCTAAAGCCTATCAAGATGATGATGCAAAACAAGAATGTTTTAGAGCCTATGAAGCAGCAGAATTGTCTTTTAAAGACCACTCTAATTTTTTAAAGAACCGCCCAAACTATGTAGATTTATTTTTATTAGACCCTGTAGATGATACCGCATGGGCTTATGGACTTAAAAAAGCAGGGTATGCCACAGCAGCTGACTACCCTAAAAAATTATTAAAAATTATAGATGATTACGAATTAGCACAATACAATTTTCCAGAGCTTGAAAATGAAATCGAGGAAGAAGAAG
>JBMOFB010000128.1:0-3292 GCA_049314475.1 Sediminibacterium sp. | reverse complement strand
TTAATTCTACCAATAGACCTCCATTAAAGTAAGGTTCAATTTTTTCGATCCAATGTAAATTGATGATATGTTTTCGGTTGGCTCTAAAAAACACACGATCATCTAGTCTTTCTTCTAATGCGTTCAATGATTTTAAAATGAGTGGCTTGTTGGTAGAGAAATATACTTTCGCGTAATTACCAACACTTTCAAACAATCTAATGTCAGCTAGTTTCACAAACCAGCAACGCTCGCCATCTTTTACAAAAACTTGATCTACTTCGGTCAATGGACCTCTACTCACACCCAATAAACTTGCTTGTTCTAATGCAATTTCTGATTGTAATTTTTGAATCGCATCGGCTAATCTTTTAGGATCAATTGGCTTTAATAAATAGTCCAAAGCATTCACCTCAAAAGCTTTCAAAGCAAACTCATCGTATGCTGTAGTAAAAATAACACGTGGTGACTTTTCAATTTCAGCCAATAAATCAAAGCCTGTTTTTCCGGGCATTTGTATGTCTAAAAAAATAAGATCTGGTCTTGATAAATCAATTTTTTCTATCGCTTCATCTACATTGCTTGCTTCATCAATGATGGTGATGTCAAGATGTTGCTCTAATAATTTTTTCAGCTCATTACGTGCTAGTCTTTCGTCATCTATGATAATTGCTTTTATGGGCATGTGCTACTTTTTACTATGAGGCAATTGGAATGATTAATTTGGCTGTTACTAGTGTAGGTTCGCATTGATAAATTTCAAACAAAGCATTCCCACGATATAAAATATTCAATCTGTTTTTTGTACTCTGTAAACCAAATCCATCACGATCTGTTTCCTGGTCTAATACGCCTGTATTTTGAACCATCAGTACATGTTTACTGTCTTCGTAAGTAGAAATAATTTTGATTAAACAATTACCAGGCTGCTTACTTAAACCATGCTTAATCGCATTTTCCACTAAAGTTTGCAACATCATTGGTGGGATTTGATTGGACAAGGTCTCAGGGTCTATAGCGTATTCCACAATCAATCGATCTGCGAATCTGATATATTCCAATGCAAGGTAATCCTTCACAATATTTAATTCTTTTTCTAAGCTTGTAACCTCACTCTGGTCTGCTTGAATACTGCTTCTTAAAATATTACTCAACTCTGTAATAGCTTGTCTTGCACGTTGTGGATCTTCATCTACCAATGCTCTAATACTATTAAGGGCATTGAAAATAAAATGCGGATTCATTTGAGATTTAATGGTCTTAAGTTGCAATTCCTTAATTAAACTTTCCAACTTTACTTTTTGAATTGCTTCTGAATTGGTGAACTCAATATAATGCCATAAAATATAAATGGACATCCATACAAAAATAATGGGTGTATCAATGACCAGACTAATTAAGAAGCGTCTTTCCAAACTCACTTTTCTGGAAGCATCATATAGTTTTAAAATTTCAACTGCGTAACTGGTCAAAAAACTATAGGCACTCGCGAAAGTCAATAATAAAATTAAAAGCTGCCCCCATTTAAAGGTGGGCATTGGTGGATGTAATGAAAATGCAAGCAATGCCTTTCTAAATAAGTGCGTGACTATAATACCTAATAAAACATTGGCAATTAAACGTGGATAAAAAACAGAGCTTAACTGTTTCTCAAGCATATAAGAGAAAAAGATGATGGTAAATCCATAAGTCATCCAACCTCCTATCTGACAGATCCAATAAATTGCTTGATGTTTTTTCACCTTTCAAATTTAACCCCTTAGATACGATACTGGGTTATTTTATTGGATTAATGGTCAAATTGATGTTTCATCGGCAATCTCAAATAAGATGCAACTTTTGGCTTAAATTTCTGTTATTAACTTACTTTTACAAGACTAAAAACGGAGCATTTTGATTGAGGCAGGACCATTATTAAAGCATATTGATACCCCAGATGACCTAAAAAAGTTGTCTAGGGATAAATTACACCAAGTATGTGATGAATTACGTCAATATATTATTGACATTGTGAGTGTGCATGGGGGTCATTTTGCTGCCAGCCTTGGCGTGGTGGAATTGAGCGTAGCATTGCATTATGTGTACAATACACCCTATGATCAATTGGTTTGGGACGTGGGACATCAGGCTTATGGACACAAAATTTTGACTGGTCGCCGAGACGCTTTTGTGACTAACAGAAAATACAAGGGACTAAGTGGCTTTCCTAAACGTAGCGAAAGCCCATACGATACATTTGGCGTTGGTCACTCTTCTACTTCTATTTCCGCCGCATTAGGCATGTCCATGGCTGCTAAATACAAGGGCGAGAATAGGAAATCAGTTGCTATTATTGGGGATGGCTCTATGACAGCTGGAATGGCTTTTGAAGCGATGAACCATGCTGGTGTAGCAGATAGCGATGTGTTGATTATTTTGAATGATAATTGTATGAGCATCGACCCAAATGTGGGTGCGCTTAAAGAATACTTAACCGATATCAGTACCTCTCCAACTTACAATAAGTTTAGAGACGAGTTATGGGAGTTGATGGGAAAATTGCCGATTGGAAAAACTTTTACAAGAGAGATGGCATCTAAGGTAGAAGCTGGCTTGAAAGGGATGGTCTCAAAAAGTAGTAATTTATTTGAAGCACTTCAATTAAGATATTTCGGACCAATTGATGGACATAATATCACCAACTTAGTAGACACTTTAAGAGATTTAAGAGAGATCCCGGGGCCTAAAATTTTGCATATTCTAACTGTGAAAGGTAAAGGATATGAACTCGCAGAAAAAGATCAAACTAAATGGCATGCGCCAGGCTTATTTGATAAATTGACTGGAGAGATTATTAAGAAAAAAATTGAAACGCCTCAACCTCCAAAATACCAAGACGTATTTGGTTTAACCCTTGTTGAATTAGCAGAAATGAATCCCATGATCATGGGCGTAACCCCTGCTATGCCAAGTGGTTCCTCTATGAAATTCATGATGGAAGCCATGCCAGATCGTGCATTTGATGTAGGTATCTGTGAACAACATGCAGTGACTTTAAGTGCTGGTCTTGCGACACAAGGCGTAAAAGCTTTTTGTAATATTTACTCTTCATTTATGCAACGCGCCTATGATCAAGTGATACATGATGTGGCATTGCAAAAATTACCAGTTGTATTTTGTTTAGACCGTGCAGGATTGGTTGGTGAAGATGGCCCTACGCACCACGGTTGTTATGACATTGCTTTTTTTAGATGTATTCCTAATTTAATTATTGCTGCTCCAATGAATGAGCAAGAATTAAGGAACCTGATGTATACTGCTCAATTACCTGCAA
>JBMOFB010000127.1:0-3305 GCA_049314475.1 Sediminibacterium sp. | reverse complement strand
TTTGAACAAGTTGGTTTTAAACAAGTCTTTCAAAAAAAATTAACCTTAGGCATATGCAGTATTTATTGCGGAATAAAATAAGCTATATCATTATCATTAGCTTGTGTATTAGCAGTGCTGCGATAGCACAAGGTGATGAAGTGTTTCGGCCAGACCACGACGAACTTCCTTATTATTTTGGAATGAGTATTGGATTTAGTAATAACTATTTGGCATTTAATAGAGCAAATCGTTTTTTAGCAACAATCCCCCCAAATAGTACGATTGATCCAAATAGTATCATTGAAATTAATCCAATCAATAATCTCTACTATAATCTTGGACTTGTTGGTACTTTAAAATTAACCAAGCATGTTTTATTAAGAGCCAACCCTACTTTATTAATTATTGGTACAAAAAATGTGATTGATTTTAAAGTTAAAGCAACGCCAAATTTGAGTCAGAAATTGAATGTATCTTCTAGTATCATTCATCTTCCTTTGGCATTTAAGTTTCAATCCGACAGGTATAACGGATTTAGATATACCAATTTAATGCGACACTATTTATTGGTGGGCGGAAAATTTGATTTTGACTTGGCTAGCAATAAAGCAGGTAAAGTCACAACGCCTTCTACTGGTCTTTCGGTTTTGCCTATCACCTACCCAAGTGTATTAAAAGGAACAGATTTTGGTGCGGAGATTGGGGTTGGAATTAGCTTTTACTTAAGGTATGCCACCATTTCTCCTGAAGTTAAATTTAGCTATGGACTAAAGGACTTAAATCAATTAAGTACGACCTATCCATTGATGAATACCCTTGATAAAGTGAGTTCTAATTTCGTTTACTTCACCATTCATATAGAAAACTAAAAACCTTTTTTATGTCAAACTACTTGATTAAAAACGCCACGATTGTCAATGAAGGAAGTCGTTTTGTTGGGGATGTTTTAATAAAAGACGGCAGGATCCAAAAAATTGCTACTAAGATTGAAGCTACCTATGCGGTAGAAGAAATCAATGCTGAGGGACAATTTCTTTTACCTGGTGTGATAGATGACCAGGTCCATTTTAGAGAGCCCGGTTTGACCCATAAAGCCAATATTTATACCGAAGCAAAAGCAGCGGTTGCTGGTGGCACCACAAGTTTTATGGAAATGCCTAATACCAATCCTCCCGCATTTACACAGGAATTGTTAGAAGATAAATACCAGATTGCAGCGTCAAACGCGTTGGCTAATTATTCTTTTTTTATGGGTACTTCTCAGGACAATGTAGAAGAAATTTTAAAAACCAATGCCAAGAAAAATGAAGTCTGCGGGGTTAAAATATTCATGGGATCTTCCACTGGCAATTTATTGGTAGACAACCCGATTGTCTTAGAGCGCATCTTTGAAGGTTCTGAATTATTAATTGCTACCCACTGTGAGGAAGAAGCAATTATAAAAAAGAATAAAGCCAATGTAGAAGCAACTAAATCTATTTTAGAAATAAGCGACCATCCTATTATCAGGGATGTGGATGCTTGCTTTGAGTCTTCATTTAAAGCCATCCAATTAGCTAAAAAGTTTGATACAAGATTACACATTTTGCATATTAGCACGGCTAAGGAATTACAATTGTTCTCCAATCTAAAACCGTTGGCAGAGAAACGCATCACTGCAGAAGTCTGTGTGCATCATTTACATTTTACTGCAGACGATTATGCCGCAAAGGGGAATTTAATCAAGTGTAATCCAGCCATTAAATCAGCAGAAAATAAAACTGCATTATGGGAAGGCTTATTGAATGACCAACTAGACATCATTGCCACAGATCATGCGCCACATACCTGGGCCGAAAAGCAAGAGACTTATGCGCATGCGCATGCAGGATTGCCTTTAGTGCAACATGGCTTGATGCTCATGTTAAAATATGTTCATGAAGGCAAACTAAGTATGGAAAAAATGGTGGAGAAAATGAGCCATGCCGTTGCTACTTGTTTTCAAATAAAAGAAAGAGGATTTATTAGAGAAGGCTATTATGCAGACTTAGTGCTTGTGAAAGAACTGCCTTACACCGTGACAAAAGAAAATATTTTGTATAAATGCGGGTGGAGCCCATTTGAAGGCACCCAATTTCCTTATAGTGTTCAATCTACTTTCGTGAATGGTCATCTAGCATACCATCAAGGGCAATTCAATGAAGCACAAAAAGGAAGCAGGATACAATTTACAAGAAGCTAGATGCAGGTAGATAAAACGACGATACTTGATATAGGACTTTTAGACAACAATGAATCTGAAGGACTTGCAAGTCATTTAGATTTTTGTAAAACAAATGGTGGTAAAGCACACTGGATGCAGTTGATCACTTCTCCTTTAGACAAAAAGTATGCGATAGAGACAAGGCAATCCGTCCTACAAATTTTTATAGCCGAAAAAGCTTTTTTGGACCAAATGAACATTTCCAATGGGACTTGTTTAGTGATAGATCAATTTTATGGAACCGGCTTTACAACCATTCCTAAACATATCAGTCTCCCTGGCGCCTATTGGTATCAATTTTGGAATAAAACAGATTATGCACTGATTGCCTATTCTGTCAAGCACTTATTGACCTTTGTTCAAACACTGAACCATTGGCTAAAAGTATTTGAGCCTTATTCAACTAACACCATGTTGAACGCATTGATAGTACCTATCAAAAAACAAATTACACAGTTAGATTGTCTCGATGATAATTATGACTTATTTAAAAAAGATCCTCAAGCAGTATTGCAATTGGGCTACTTTTTTTATTACCAGTACAAAACACAGATAAAAAATTTACAACAACTTTTTTATGAGGTAGATGCCTACCAGAGTATGGCTACTGCGATGCAGGAATACCATTTCAGTTTTCCTGAATGGGTGGAACAAACCAGCCCCATGATTGAATTTGAGGGCGCAGTGCATCCTTTGATAACCAATGCAGTGGGGAATGATATGAGCTTGACATCTGAATCGGGTTTTTTATTTTTAACGGGTGCAAATATGGCGGGGAAAAGTACCTTCATCAAAACAGTCGGTCTGCTCACTTACCTTGCGCATATTGGCATGGGCGTTCCGGCAAAAAATGCAAACTCAGTATTTTTGATGGACTAATTACCAATTTAACCACTTCTGACAATGTACTTAAAGGAGAAAGTTATTTCTTTAATGAGGTGCAACGTATCAAACATACCTTGACGCAGGTCATGGACGGAAAAAAATATCTAGTACTCATAGATGAATTATTCAAAGGCACCAATATCATTGATGCGATGAAGTGTAGTACAAAAGTGATTGAAGGCTTACAAGGTTTAAA
>JBMOFB010000126.1:0-3373 GCA_049314475.1 Sediminibacterium sp. | reverse complement strand
GATCAGCCAACTCAAATACTTAGAGCTGGGGCCAACTATGGCGCACATTTATCCAGCTTCGCAACTCATAATTGCCGCACTCCGGGCGGACATCCAGAGGGTTATTTAGAAGCATTCGCGAATATTTATAGAAACTTTGCACTTACCTTGTCTGCAAAAATGGATGGCAACATCCCTACTCCCGAAATGTTAGATTTCCCAGGCGTAGAAGATGGAATTAGAGGAATGGCATTTATTGATAATGTCGTTTTATCTGCAGGATCTGATCAAAAATGGACGCCACATAATTTTTAAAAGACAATCACTTCAATATGACAACAGTAAAAGGACCTGGTATTTTTTTAGCACAATTCTTAGGAGACCATCCTCCATTCAATACCTTAGAGGGTATCTGTAAATGGGCTGCAGGATTGGGTTTCAAGGGTGTGCAAATTCCAAGTTGGGATGCAAGATGCATTGATTTACAAAAAGCTGCAGAGAGCAAAACTTATGCCGACGAGATTAAAGGTATCGTTCAAGCTGCTGGATTAGAGATCACAGAATTGTCTACCCATTTGCAAGGACAGTTGGTGGCTGTTCATCCTGCTTATGATGCGCAGTTTGATGGCTTTGCGCCAGTTGAATTTAGAGGCAACCCAAAAGCAAGAACTGAATGGGCTGTACAACAATTAAAATATGCAGCGAAAGCTTCTCAACATTTAGGATTGAATGCACACGCTACTTTTAGTGGTGCTTTATTATGGCACACCGTTTATCCATGGCCACAAAGACCAGCAGGTTTAGTAGAAACTGGCTTTACAGAATTAGGCAAGAGATGGTTACCAATCTTAAATGAATTTGACGCAGCTGGTGTGGACTTATGTTATGAAATTCATCCGGGAGAAGATTTGCATGATGGTGTTTCTTATGAACTATTTTTAGATAAAGTAGGCAATCATCCTCGTGCTTGTTTATTATTTGACCCTTCACATTTGGTATTACAATGCATGGACTATAAAGGTTATATCGACGCCTACCATGAACGTATTAAAATGTTTCATGTAAAGGATGCCGAGTTTAATCCGAGTGCAAAGCAAGGCGTATACGGTGGGTATCAAAACTGGATTGATCGTGCAGGAAGATTTAGGTCCCTTGGTGATGGTCAAGTAGATTTTAAAAGTATCTTTAGCAAGTTGGCAGCATATGATTATAAAGGCTGGGCTGTGTTGGAATGGGAATGTTGTTTAAAGCATCCAGAAGTGGGTGCAGCAGAAGGTGCTGTATTTATTCAAAACCATATCATCCCTGTCACCCAAAAAGCTTTTGATGATTTTGCCAGCACTGGATCGGACGAGGCGTTTAACAAAAAAATATTAGGTATTTAATTAAGTAGTAAAAATATTCAGTCAAATCAAGCATTCAAATCAATCATATAATCAATCATATAATTTACACAATCAAATATAACAGTATGCATAAAATTTTATTCACCTTATCTACAGCCATTTTATTAGTAGCCTGTGGTGGTGGAGCTACCAACAAAACATCTACAACTGAAACAACAACCAGTTCGGAAACTAATTTATCTGATAATCCGGATTACGCAAAGGGATTGGCTTTAATTGCAGGAAGCGACTGTTTAACTTGTCATAAAGTAGCCGAAAAAAGTATAGGACCTGCTTACCAGGATGTTGCTGCTAAATATGAAAATACAGATGACAATATTGAAATGTTAGCTGGAAAAATTATCAAAGGCGGAAGCGGTAACTGGGGTGCTATCCCAATGACAGCGCATGCAAAACTTAGTCAAGAAGATGCAGAGGCGATGGTGAAATACATTTTACTATTAAAAAAATAATTCCAATTGAATCAAATACCATTCTTTGGGATAATATATTTGATTGAATGCCATAACACAATTACAAATTATGAAAAAACAATTGCTCGCTTTAACCTTATTCACTTTTACAGTGCTTGGCTTTAATCAAGTTCAGGCTCAAGAAAAATGGATCTCTTTATTTGACGGAAAAACAACCAACGGTTGGCATACTTACGGAAAAAAAACTGCAGGTGAAGCATGGAAAGTAGAAGATGGTGCGATCATGTTTGACCCAAGCAATAAGTTGTATGGAAGAATAGTTGGCGGTGGTGATATTGTAACCAACGAAAGTTTTACCAATTTTCATTTACAATTAGAATGGAAAATTTCTAAAAATGGAAATAGCGGCATTATCTTTTTTGTACAAAATGACCCATCAAAATATAAAAATACTTGGCACACTGGACCCGAAATGCAAGTCTTAGATAACGAAGGTCACCCAGATGGTAAAATCATTAGTCATAGAGCTGGTAATTTATACGACCTTATTGTTGGTGACGAGTCTGGCGTTAAACCTGCAGAAGAGTGGAATCAAGTGGACATCATCGTTAATAAAGGAACATTGGTAATGAAATTAAATGGCGTAACCACAGTTAATACGCATTTAGGAGACGATAGTTGGAAAGAATTAATTAGAAGAAGTAAATTCTCAAAAGGTGAATCACCTGATTTTGGAAAAGTATTTTCTGGACATATCAGCTTACAAGATCATGGTGATAAAGTTTGGTACAGAAATATTCGTATCCAAAAATTATAAGCATAGTTATAATCCATAGTGGAAAATAAACATGAACAATTTATGCGTCAGGCCCTCTTACAAGCTAAGAGGGCTTTTGATGAAGATGAAGTGCCAGTAGGTGCTGTCATTGTAATGAACGATCAAGTCATTGCAAAAGGTTATAACCAAGTTCAACTTTTAAAAGACGTTACCGCGCACGCCGAAATTCTAGCCCTCTCTAGTGCTTGCGAAAACTTACAATCCAAATACCTGCCTGAAGCCACGCTCTATGTAACCCTGGAGCCTTGCTTAATGTGCGCAGGTGCATTGTATTGGAACAAGATTGGCCATATTGTATTTGGCGCTTACGACGAAAAAAACAGCTACCGTCGCGTCACTGAAAAAAATCCATTCCATCCTTCTACTACTCTCACTGGAGGCATCCTGCAAGAAGAATGCGCTGCCTTAATGCAAGCCTTCTTTAAAGCTAAGCGCTAGCTGTTTGCTTTGTTATTTTTCTACTTTAATAGCTTAGTAATAAATAGCTTTCCTTCCTTATCTGTTTTCTTTTTATCGAAAGATGCTATTGATGAAATAAACATAGCTACCCCTCATCCTCATGCGGAAGGAACCGAAATCGGCTTCGGGGTACTATGCTTATTTCTAAATTCCTATAAAAGTGCAGTCAATAAATAGTTTCTAGAGTAGTTCGTTTTTAGGATTAAGTATAGAACGTTATTTTCATCTTTAGGGCGCAGTCAATAAATAGTTTCTGGAGTAATCCGTTTTTAGGATTA
>JBMOFB010000125.1:0-3383 GCA_049314475.1 Sediminibacterium sp. | reverse complement strand
ACTCAATGGACTGAGATATTTTAGTCAATCCATTGAGTAAATCATAAATTTTAATTCCCAATCGGAATATTCACTTTGAAACTAAAATTGCGTCCCATATTGAATACCCCCATGCGGCCGGTGGCTTCATTCACTGGACCATACTTTAAACGGTTCAAGTGATGTTGGTACGCCACATCGGTGATATTTTGACCCACCAAAGAAACACTGAATAAGGTTTTGTTGCGATATTGGATCTGCGTGCTATAACCCAGATTCAATAAACTATAAGCAGGTGTTTGCGTTTCTGTATTGTATCCTGTAAATGGATTGTTCTGCGCAAACACATTGTCTAATTGCACATTGATAAAACTATTACGAATGGCTTTAGATTTTTTAAAGAGTTCGATCCTGATTTCAGATAACCATCTTGCACTTGGAATGGCTGGTAAATTTTTAGAGCCATCTAAAGCATCTTTAAATTGTCCACGAATCAAGCTCACGCTATTTTCTACATGCAACCAATCTAATGGGTGTGGATGAATATCGATATTGAATTCTGCACCATACAAGTGTGCATCTCTTTGTCTGAATGCAAAAGCATACAATGCATCTCCATCTACATTATTTGCATAGTCCATCATAATAGAATCACCTCCACCCACTGCTGTTAACTTTTGGTAAAAGATATAATCATTCACCATATTGTAAAAAACATTTCCTGCAATACTCATATGCTCATTGCTCCACTCCACAGCCGCATCCAATTGTAAACTCTTTTCAGATTTTAACATTGCATTGCCATACTCGAATCTATTAGTGCCTTCGTGTGCACCATAAGAAGCCAATTCTGCCATACTTGGTGCGCGAAATCCACGTGCGATATTAAATTTTAAAGTCACTCGATCACTTAGATCATGCGCCACACCAATCGCTCCCGAAATATTATTGAACTGCTTATTGCTCTCTTTAGGATCATACAAAGCAATGCAAGCCATACCTGGAGGACATACAAATTGTGCAGGATCAATATAGTTCATGTACTTTTGATCATAGCGCAATCCTCCACTCCAACTTGTTTTATCTGTTCGTTTTTGTGTGTAGTAAAATGCACCAATATCAAAACTAGTATAGTCTGGCACCAAGGCTTCCTCACCTCTATTGGTATTGGTTTGACGCATTCCATTCACACCAAATGTATTTTTCCAATTATTTTTTTCTGCTTGTAAATATTGTACTGCGTAGTTGAATGTTTTTAAATCAAAAAACAATTCTTTTTCATCTAAGTCTAATACATTACCAAATTCCATTCTTTGGTTTTGTTGTAAACCAAATGTGGCTTTCAATCTGTCATTACCAATTTTAATATTATTGTCTAAAGTGTATTTAGTGTGTTGAATTTTTTGCATTGGTGCGCGAGGTGTAAATCTTTTTTCCTCTTCAGCATCCACAACGACTTCCTCTGCAATACCACCCACATCCTTCATCATGATAAAACGGCCATCTGCTGCACGTTCACCTTCTACCACACCTAAGTTTTGATAAAAATTACTGAAAGACAATTGTGAATAGCCCCAGTTTTTTTCAATACCAATATATCCTCCGCCATTGCGCTCTAAAAATCTTGAATTAAATACATTGCCGTCATATTTATTTTTATAATCGCCTGCGTTCTTTGCACTATAATTCACGCCCCAAATAAATCCATTTTTATTGCCTGCAAGGTCAAAGTGATTCCCCATCATGCGATTATTGCTTTGGTAATTGGAAAATACATTTCCTTTAATCACGCCTTCGCTTACAGGTACATTAGAAATAATATTGATCACACCCGCTAAGGCATCCGACCCGTAAATCAAGGAGGCTGGCACTTTCAGCACTTCTGTTCGGCTCACATTGTATTCATCAATCTCAATACCATGTTCATCGCCCCATTGTTGTCCCTCTTGTCTAATCCCATCATTCATTACCACCACACGGTTGTAACCCAATCCACGAATGATTGGTTTTGAAATTGCTGGCCCTGTTGAAATTTGCGATACACCCGGCACTTTAGACAAGGCGTCAATTAAATTGCTTGATACCCCTCTAAATAGTTCTTCTTTTTTTATAATGGTCACCGGTGTTGGTGTGCGTCTTGTAGATGTGGCTCTTAAAAAACTAGTGACAATGACATTGCCTCCTTCTAATACCGAACTATTTAAATAAAAATTTTGCTCTAAGTTATTTTGCAGCTTAATGTTTTCTACATCTGTAGCATAACCTATATAACTTATCTCCAACACATGCGAGCCTTGTTCTATATTGATTGTGAAGATGCCCTCTTTATTTGTAAGCGTGCCTTTTTTAATTTCTGGAAGATACACACTTGCACCGGCTAATGTTTTACCAGTGGCTTTATCAAATACTTTTCCTGTTAAGGTAAATTGTTGCGCTATTAAAGCGTTCGTGAAACCGAATCCCATACTCATTAAGAGTAGAGCTAATACATATTTTTTCATGACAATTGGATTGTACTATTTTATTGTAATTCTTTTCATTCAATTGTATGAATAATCTATTCATACATCAAATTAGATGCTATATCAACTTTTTGTCAATAGTAGCTTTAACAATAAAAAGCAGGGGGCCCTCGAGAGTCAGAGACAATAGCATGTTGCGCAATGGGCACTGCTACAAAATTTGTATTACGTGCTTTTGCAATAGTAGGTGTAGCTATTTCAATACTAAAATCATAGTCCACAAAAGGCGTCGTGGCTACCTGAAAATCAAAAGTACAATGCAGTTCTGCATTTTCAATTTGCTCAATGGGCAAATCCTTAT
Source organism: Sediminibacterium sp. (assembly GCA_049314475.1). Lineage (GTDB taxonomy): Bacteria > Bacteroidota > Bacteroidia > Chitinophagales > Chitinophagaceae > Sediminibacterium. Next base: position 581 of record JBMOFB010000125.1, on the reverse strand, counting down.
GTACCGAACAGCTTTTTGGATCAATATGCTTGGCCACTAAATCGTGAATAGATTTTTGTGGCGTAATGCTAAATGCAAAAACCATTAGCATGGCTAGCGCAAGAAACTGCTTTAAGGTTTTATTAAATAGCATACTACAAAGTTACTCGATTTAAACTATTTCATATTGCGATTGTTAAAGAATAGAACCTCCACGGGGTTCAATTAAAATTAGGCTGCATCACTTAATTAGTCTAATTTTGATGTTCAAACATTGAAATAAATATAAAACAACATACAATGAGTTTATTAGACAGCCTTAAATGGCGCTACGCGGTAAAGAGAATGAATGGCAACAAGATCCCAGAAGCCACAATGAATACCATTTTGGAAGCAACTAAATTAGCTCCTAGCTCTTTTGGTTTAACGCCTTACAATATTATTGTCATTGAAGATGAGGAGACTAGAAAAAAATTACAACCGCATTTTTACAACCAACCACAAGTAGGCGAGGCCTCTGCATTGGTGATTTTTGCTACTTGGAATAGCATTACCGAAAAAGAAGTCGCTGAGTACATGCAAGAAATTGCAGCCGAAAGAGG
>JBMOFB010000124.1:0-3391 GCA_049314475.1 Sediminibacterium sp. | reverse complement strand
TCAGATAAAATTGCCATCATTAGTAGCAATAGACCAGAATGGTTGATGGCGGATATGGCCACGCAACAAATTGGTGTCATCTGGGTGCCAGTGTATCCAACCACCAATCCATTAGAATTGACTTTTATTTTGAATGACGCATCTGTACAATACATGTTTGCGAGCAATCAAGATTTATACAATAAAGTGATGTCTATTAAAGACAAAGTACCTTGTTTAAAAGAGGTCTACACTTTTGATCACATTGCTGGTGCAAAACATTGGAGTGAGTTATGTTTACAAGATGCAGATTTATTGCAACAAGTAGATGTGATTAAAAAAACAATTCCGGTAGAACAGGTAGCCACTTTTATTTACACATCAGGAACAACGGGTACGCCAAAGGGCGTAATGTTAACGCACAATAATATTTATTTCAATTTACAAGCCGGTAAAAAAAGTTTTCCTTTCCCAGATTCACCCAATCAAAAAGTATTGAGCTTTTTGCCATTGAATCATATTTTTGAAAAAGTAGCTTCCTATATTTATTTGTACAGCGGGATGAGTATCTACTATGCCGAATCCATGGAAACCATTGGTGAAAACTTAAAAGAAGTGGCACCAGACGGATTTTCTACTGTACCAAGATTATTGGAAAAGGTATTCGAAAAAATTATGCTCAAGGGCGAAGAGTTAACTGGCCTTAAAAGAAAATTATTTTTCTGGGCAGTGGCTTTAGGCGAGCAGTATGATAATTTAAATCCAGGGTCGGCATGGTACCAGTTCCAATTAAAGCTTGCGAATAAAATTATTTTTAGTAAGTGGAGAGAAGGATTAGGGGGCAATGTAAAATTCATTGTAACCGGCGGTGCGGCATGTCAAGTAAAATTATTACGCATATTTAATGCAGCACAAATACCAGTGTACGAAGGATATGGTCCAACCGAGAATAGTCCTATTATCAGCATTAATTTTAGAACGCCTGGTGGTACCAAGTTTGGAACAGTAGGTTTACCAATTCACGGTGTAGAAATGAAGTTAGAAGCAGATGGAGAAATTTGTGTAGCTGGACCAAGTGTGATGAAAGGCTATTATAAATTACCAGAATTAACTGCAGAAACAGTCATTGATGGTTGGTTACATACTGGAGACATTGGTGAATTAATTGATGGTAAGTATTTAAAAATTACAGATCGTAAAAAAGAATTATTCAAAACAAGCGGAGGAAAATATGTTGCGCCTCAGCCAATTGAAAACAAGATGAAGGAAAGTCCTTTCATCGAACAGCTTGTTTTAGTTGGAGACAATAAAAAAATGGTGACCGCCTTGGTTGTGCCAAGTTTTGCTAAATTGAGAGAATGGGCAAAACAAAATGATACCGAATTTACAAGCAACGAAGCTATCATTCAGCATCCTAAGGTGCTTTCTATGTTTGAGTCTATCATTGCCGAATACAATTTATTGTATAATCAAGTAGAGCAAGTGAAAAAATTCACTCTAATCCCAAGAGAATTTACGATTGACCAAGGAGAGATGACACCTAAACTAAGTATTCGCCGTAAGCAAGTGTTAGCGAATTTTGAAAAAGAGATAGACTTAATGTACCAGGGATAAAATTGAAATAGCTTTATCGAGTTTGTTGAGTCCATCATTTTTGAATAACATAAAATATTGTTCTATGAAAAAACTGTTGCTAATCACTATCACTATTTTTCTATTTGCGACTAATGTAAACGCGCAGGCTTCTAAGAATCCTTATTTTAACTACAAGGGTAAATTAATTATTATTGGAGGCGGATCTATTCCAGATTCTTTATTTGAATTTTTTGCAGCGCATTGCGGTGGCAAAGACCAACCCGTTGTGTACATTCCAACAGCCACATCAGATGAAAAATATATTCAAGAGGGAGGGCATTTAGAAAAATTCACTTCCAGAGGTTTTACCAATTTGTCGACCATTCATACAAGAGATAAAGTCAAGGCAGACGCGCCAGAAAATATTGCACTCATGAGAAAAGCAAAAGGGATTTTCTTTGGTGGTGGCGACCAGGATTTAATTGCGGAAGCTTATGGCAACACACAATTGTATAAAGAGATGCTTGCCTTGTTAGATAGAGGGGGTGTGATTATGGGGACTTCGGCAGGTGCCACCATCATGGGCGCATTATTGGTTGGGGGAGATGCGAGAAAAGACCTCACTAAAAACTTTCCGTTTCAACCCGCATTTTCATTTATGCAAAATGTAGACATTGACCAACATGTATTGGTACGTAATAGACAATTTGATTTAATTCCTGTGATTGAAAAATATCCTACGCATTTAGGTGTAGGAATAGACGAGTCCACAGCGATTATTGTAGAGGGCCATCAATTTAAAGTATGGGGCAATTCCTATGTGATGGTCTATGACGCAAAAGATTGGGCGAATCAAAAAGCAACTTATGGTAAAGTCCTTAAGCCATTTAAAATGATGTACAGCGGACAGGCATTTGATTTGAATACACATCAAGTCATTAAGTAGCTTGTTTTTTTAAAGCACTCTTTTCTTTAATGATGGTTTGCACATCCTTATTTTGAATATGACTTTCTAGCCAAGAGATAATGTCTAAATACATAAAGGCACGGCTCTCTAATTTATTATGTTCATATGGACCTAATACAGTTAATAAATCTTCGAAAGCTAATTTCAGTGCCTCTTTATTAATTCCAGCCACACCTGCACGACCATATTTTTGAATCATTTTTTTCAAGAAGTTAAATAGGACTTCTTCCACTGTACTTAGGTTATCCATCTTGCCCATAAAGCGATACACCGATTTGGATAAATAGTTCACCACTTCCATATTGCCCAATTCAAAGTGTGCAATCAAATGCAATAAGCGCGCATAACATTGTAAATCGTCACGAAGGTTCAATTTCCAATTGATGATATTGTTTAAATAATCAATGGCCTTCGCAGGTTCCCCAGCACCAAAATACAAACAAGCAATTTTATAGTAAAACACCAACACACGGTGGCTATCAATGAAAGGTTCAATCTCTTTTAATTGTTCCTCCATTGTAGGAATCATGTCTAAGCCTTCACTAAAACTACCTTCTAAAAAGTGTTGGTTGATTTTAGCAATGTAGAGGTAAATAAAACATTGAATCTGATTGTTTTTATTATTTAATACAATAGGTTCCTGACTAAATTGTTCAAGTAACGCAATGGTGTCTTTAAATTTTGGCAGGTTGCGCAAATCAAAAAACGCACTTATTAAATTGTGTAGCCCTTTAATGTATTGTGCAGTCTCAATGGTTTTCATGTTCTCATTGGCTTCGTATAAGTCCACCCACTTTTGACTATAACGATAATGCATTAAAAAATCTTGGTTGATAAAACTATGCCAGCACATACATTGAAAACGATACA
>JBMOFB010000123.1:0-3440 GCA_049314475.1 Sediminibacterium sp. | reverse complement strand
TCACAGGACGGGTGGATGATGTATTGAATGTAAGTGGTCATAGGATTGGCACTGCCGAAGTAGAAAATGCGATTAACATGCACGCAGGCGTGATAGAGAGTGCTGTGGTAGGTTATCCGCATGATATCAAAGGGCAAGGTATTTATGCCTATGTGATTTATACAGGATCCCATGATCAAGAAAGCCATGGTAGTTCAGACATGATTCGTAAAGACATCCTGCAAACAGTGACAAGAATCATTGGGCCAATCGCGAAGCCGGATAAAATTCAATTTGTTACTGGCTTACCTAAAACTAGATCAGGAAAAATCATGCGCCGTATCCTTCGCAAAGTGGCAGAAGGTGAGTTAAAAAATTTAGGTGATACTTCTACTTTACTTGACCCTGCAGTCGTAGAGGAGATTGTAAAAGGTGTTGTCTAACTAAAAAAAGCCTCGATTATTTCGAGGCTTTTTTTACTATCAATTAGACTATTACTGTTCCATTAAACTTTTTAATTTACTAGATAATAAGAAAAGAATTATAGATGCGATCCCTGCCATAAATACAAAGAACATAAAGAACTCATGTAAGTTGGTGATTTGATAACCAGCAAAAGAAGTTGTTACTCCATTTTCCGGATACAATGTACTAAAAACACCTGCTAATTTATTGGCAAATGCATTGGCTGTAAACCACACTGCCATTAATAAAGATGCAAATTTAAGTGGCGCTAATTTATTGAATAAGGAAAGTCCAATTGGTGACAAACAAAGTTCTCCAAATGTGTGCATCATGTACATGCCAATCAACCAAATCATACTCACTTTTACACCTGTTCCAACCCCATTCACGCCTGTAGCAATCCATAAATAACCCAATGCCAATAACATTAAACCCATCGCCATTTTAAATGGAGAAGAGGGTTCTCTTTTAGCTTTACCTAATTTAATCCAAATCCATGCCACCAATGGTGCAAGGACCACCACAAAGATGGAATTTAAAGATTGAAAGAAGCTTGTTGGTACTTCATAAAATCCTAAGTCACGCTGTGTGTTTTCAGAGGCGAAAAAGGTAAGTGATGCGCCTGCTTGTTCAAATGCACTCCAGAAAAAGATGACAAAGAAAGATACGGTAAACAATACCACGACTTTCTTTTTTTGAACGCCATCTAATGATGTATCTGAGAAAATAATAAACGCAATTAATAAGATACAAGCAATCAATAACCAAAATAAATAACTCACCACTTTAATGTCAATGTAGACAAGTGCGATTGTTAATAGAGAAAGTAAAAATAGCAAACCAATCATCACTGGAATTTTTTGTAAAATTTTTGGTGCGTCTTTTGGTGCATCTCCAATGGACACTCCATCCGCGTCCACTAAATATTTTTTCTGAAAAATCATTTGTGTAATCACACTTAAAAGCATGGCTATTCCGCCCGCTAAAAAGGCCCATTTAAAATCTCCATTGTTTCCTGTGTCTCCAAAAAAGCCACAAACAATGGGACCCAATGCGCCACCTGTGTTGATACCCATATAAAAAATGGTATAAGCTGCGTCAATTTTAGAATCTCCCTTTGCATACAATTGGCCCACCATACTTGAGATATTTGGCTTAAAAAAACCATTCCCTGCAATCATACAACCTAAACCAGTATAAAATAGTGGCATTGCAAGTGCAGCATTATCATAAAAATGACCACAAAAAAACAGCACAAATTCTCCAATCGCCATCACCAATCCGCCTGCAATAATAGAGCGCTTATTACCCCAGTAACGATCGGCAATATAGCCACCTAATAAGGGCGTTAAGTATACCAAGCCTGTATAACTGCCATATACTTGAGAAGCATCATTCTGATTAAAAGCCATTGCTTTCACTAAAAACAAGACCAAAATGGCACGCATGCCATAATAGTTAAATCGCTCCCACATTTCTGTAGCGAATAAAACATAAAGACCTTTTGGATGGCTTTGTGAAGTTGTAGACATAATAAAACGTTTATTTAATTGGTACAAAATAATAAAATCCCTTCAATAAATTTTACTTTCGTGCTGCAATCACCTTAATTATGAATATTTTACTTATTGGTTCTGGCGGAAGAGAGCATGCTTTGGCTTGGAAAGTAGCACAAAGTTACCATTGTGATCACTTATATATTGCTCCTGGAAACCCAGGCACAGCTGAGATTGGCGCCAATTTGCCTATTGCTATAGACGATTTTGAGGGATTAAAGCAAGCGGCCATCACCTACCAAATTGACATGATCATTGTAGGACCAGAAGAACCACTTGTAAAAGGCATTTTTGATTTTTTTGCAAAAGACCCAGCAACGCAGTCCATCAATGTGATTGGACCTTCTGCAGCAGCAGCGCAATTAGAAGGTAGTAAAGCTTTTAGTAAGCATTTCATGCAAAGGCACCATATCCCAACAGCTGGATATGCCGAATTTACCGTCGACAACTACGAAGAAGGGAAGCAATATATTGCTGCACATAAACTACCAATTGTTTTAAAAGCAGATGGACTAGCAGCTGGAAAGGGCGTGATCATTGCCACAACGCACCAAGAAGCCTTAGAAAGTTTTGAGTCCATGTTGCAACATAAGCAATTTGGTACAGCCAGCGCTAAAGTGGTGATTGAGGAATTTTTAACAGGGATTGAAGTCAGTGTTTTTGCACTAACTGATGGTAAAAATTACCAAATTATTGGACACGCTAAGGACTACAAACGAATAGGAGAAGGCGATACAGGGCTCAATACAGGTGGAATGGGTTGTGTAAGTCCAGTGCCCTTTATGGATGATGCGTTTATGGCAAAAGTGGAAGCAAAGATAGTGCGCCCTACGATTGAAGGTATTGCTAAGGAAGGATTGGTCTATAAAGGATTTGTCTTTTTTGGCTTAATGAACTGTAATGGTGAACCTTCAGTGATTGAATACAATTGTAGACTTGGAGACCCTGAAACGGAAGTAATTCTACCTCGCTTACAAACCGACTTAGTGAGTATTTTAGCCGCTACCGATAACGGCACTTTGGAAGATGTAAATATTGAATACCATGATGGTGCTTTTGCCACCGTGATGGCGGTAAGTGGTGGCTATCCTGGTGACTACCAAAAAGGATTTCTAATAAGTGGATTGGACCTTGTAAATCAACAGGCTAAAACCACGCTATTCCAAGCTGGGACTGGGTTTAAAGAAGATGCAATTGTGACCAATGGAGGTCGGGTTTTAACAGTGACTGCACAAGGAAATACCATTTCAGAAGCAGTCGAAACCGCAAAAAATGCTTTGGGTCTGATTCAATTTCAAGGCATGAATTTTAGAAAAGATATTGGCTATGAGTTTGAGGGATAAACTTTGTTGACAATCCTTGTTGAAAATTATTCTTGTTCATTTCTTTAAAAAGCTTTGTAGTTCAAGGATTTTAGATGATTTTTGCATCATTCCAATG
>JBMOFB010000122.1:0-3440 GCA_049314475.1 Sediminibacterium sp. | reverse complement strand
TATCAGTCGATCTATGATGGTCAATTGATCAGTACTAGCATTAAATAATTCATAAAAGCACAATCGATCCATATGTCGACACTTAATAATATAAAAGAAAAGTTTAAAGAATTTAAACCAACTTCTTGGAGTATCACTAACAAAACATCCATCTATTTATTGATGTTGTTTATTAGTCTTGGTGGTATCTACCAATTCTTGACCCTTCCTAAAGAACAATTTCCCGAGATTGTGATTCCTACTATGTACGTTCAAACGGTCTATGTAGGTAATTCACCTAAGGATATTGAAAACTTAGTAACGCGTCCATTAGAAAAACAAATCAAGGCCATCACAGGTGTAAAAATTAGTAAGTTCACCTCGGTGTCGCAACAAGATTTCTCGGCTATCACAGTGGAATTCAATACCAGCGTAAAACCAGATATTGCTTTACAAAAAGTAAAAGATGCGGTAGACAAAGCAAAGAGTGACTTGCCTAACGACTTGACACAAGCGCCTCGTGTGATTGAAGTAAACTTTAGTGAGCAACCTATTATGTATGTGAACATTAGCGGTAACTACAGTTCGGTACAATTAAAAAAATATGCAGACGACTTAAAAGATAAATTAGAAAGTATCACTCAAGTAAACCGCGTAGACTTAGTAGGTGCGCCTGAACGTGAGTTTCAAATTAATGTGGATAATTTTAGAATGCAAAGCTCAGGCATTACTTTCGACGATATCACTTATGCCATTCAAAGAGAGAACCTTGATTTATCTGGTGGTCTTTTAGAAGTAGGCACGATGCAACGTAATCTACAATTAAAAGGACAGCTTAAAAATGCCAACGACATTGCAAATATCATTGTTCGTAATACAAGTGGTGCGCCTATTTACTTAAGAGATGTAGCAACCATTGTGGATACAGTAAAGAAAAATGAGAGCTATGCACGTTTAGATGGTAAAAATGTATTGACTTTAAATATCATCAAACGTAGTGGTGAAAATTTAATTGAAACTTCTGATGCGGTGAAGAAAATTGTAGACGAAGCAAAATTAACAAGTTTGCCAAAAGACCTTAAAACAGTGATCACAGGAGATCAAAGTATTCCAACAAGGTCTTCCTTCACAGAATTAGTGAACTCCATTGTGATAGGATTTATATTAGTATTGATTGTATTGATGTTCTTTATGGGTGTGACCAATGCCTTCTTTGTGGCCTTATCCGTGCCATTGAGTATGTTTGTTGCCTTCGTATTTTTACCAGCAGGTAATTTATTAATTGGTACCAATATCACTTTGAACTTTATGGTGTTGTTTGCCCTCTTATTTGGACTGGGCATTATTGTAGACGATGCCATTGTGGTGATTGAAAATACCCACCGTATTTTTGTACAAGGCAAGGGTAAATTGACTGCTACCACTTCGGCTAAAATGGCTGCAGGTGAAGTGTTTATTCCTGTATTAGCGGGAACCATTACAACTTTAGCGCCGTTTTTCCCTTTATTGTTCTGGCCTGGTATCATTGGTAAATTCATGGTCTACTTACCTGCGATGTTGATTTTTACATTAACAGCATCATTGGTGGTAGCCTTTATTATGAACCCGGTTTTTGCAGTAGACTTTATGAACCACGAGGAGCATGATAGTAAGGAACCAAAATCTGCCATCTTTAAGAAAAAGAATTTCTGGATTCCAATTGGTTTTGGAATTGTATTGGATATCATGGGTGCAACCTTCTTAGGTAACTTAATTATCTTCTTCATGCTTTTAGTGGTAGCCAATAAATATTTTATTACGGCTGCTATCAAGCAATTCCAAGAAAAGACTTTGCCAAATATGATGGGTTTATATGAGCGTATTTTAAGAAGATCATTAACAGGATGGAGACCAGTAAAATTATTATTCGCCACTTTTGGTTTATTAATTTTATCATTCGTCCTATTTGGCATTAGTGTGGGTACAGGCAGAACAGGGATTGAATTTTTCCCTCAAGCAGATCCTAACGAAATCTATGTGTACTTAAAATTACCAGTAGGTTCAGAAGTGAAACACACAGATTCAATTACAAAAGTGCTTGAAGCTAGAGTGAATAAAGTATTGGGTACAGAAAATGGTAAAAAGAATCCTGTCGTAGAATCTACGATTGCAAATATTGCAGTAGGTGCAAGCGATCCAATGAGTGGAGACAGAAGTACTCGATCTGAATTGGGCCGTATACAAGTGAATTTTGTGGAGTTTGAAAAACGTCATGGAGTTTCAACAATGCCTTATTTGGAAGCGATTCGTAAAGAGATGAAAGGCATACCTGGTGCGGAAATTACTGTAACACAGGAGTCTAATGGTCCGCCAACAGAGCCTCCTGTAAATATTGAAATTCAGGGAGATGATTTTGATAAATTAATTAAAACAGCAGTTGGATTAAAGAATTATTTAGATGCAGCACAGATTCCTGGTATCGAAGAATTGAAGATGGATGTGGATTTACAAAATCCAGAATTAACATTAACAATTGACAGAGACCGTGCTTTAAGCGAAGGTGTTTCCTCTGCACAAGTGGGTATGCAAATACGTACGGCATTATTTGGTAAAGAAGTTTCTAAAATTAAAGATGGCAAAGACGAATACAAAATTCAATTGCGTAATCAAGAAATGCAACGTAAAAATTTAGTAGACTTATTAAATATGCGTTTGTCCTTCCGTGATATGGCTGCGGGTGGTATGGTGAAGAATATTCCAATCAGTTCTTTAGTAAAAGTAGAACCTACCAGTACTTTAGGTAGTGTAAAAAGAAAGAACCAAAAAAGACAAATTCAATTACGTTCAAATGTATTGACAAACGATGGGTATAACCCAACTGCTGTGAATGCAGTGATTGCTCAATATATTGAGAACTATAAGGGCATCGCAGAAGGAGTGACAGTTCAACAAACTGGCGAGAACGAACAACAATTAGAAACAGTTGCCTTCCTTGGTAAAGCCCTGATCATTGCATTGATGTTGATTTTGTTCACCTTAGTATTACAATTCAATTCTATTTCTAAGTCAGTGATTATTTTAACTGAAATCTTATTTAGTATCATTGGGGTATTGTTAGGATTTGCTTTAACAGGTATGAAAGTATCTGGTATCATGACGGGTCTTGGAATTGTTGGACTAGCAGGTATCGTTGTTAAAAACGGTATCCTTGTGATTGAGTTCGCAGATGAATTAAGAAGCCGTGGATACAAAACAAGAGAAGCGGTGATTCAAGCTGGTAAGACTAGGATTATTCCGGTACTATTAACTGCGCTTGCTGCCATTCTTGGTTTCATTCCAATTGCAGTGGGTTTCAATATCAACTTTGTGACTTTGTTTAGTGAACTAAATCCACATATCTTCTTTGGTGGCGATAACGTGGCATTCTGGAAGCCTTTAAGCTGGACCATTATTTTTGGATTGGCTTTTGCATTCTTTATGAC
>JBMOFB010000121.1:0-3471 GCA_049314475.1 Sediminibacterium sp. | reverse complement strand
ACGAAATTAAGGCACAGATTAAAGGCAAACGTATTTTAGTGACAGGTGCTGCAGGATCTATTGGCTCTGAGATTGTGCGTCAATTAATTCCTTATAGCCCCGAAGTTATAATATTATGTGACCAGGCCGAGACGCCATTGCATAACCTTGAATTGGAATTAAAAGAAAACGGCACACGTATTAATTGCGTGAGTTACTTGGCGGATGTCACTAACAAAACAAGAATGGAAAAACTATTTGAGGAATTTGAACCTCAATATGTGTACCATGCTGCTGCCTATAAGCACGTTCCTATGATGGAACTTTGTCCTACCGAAGCTGTGCGTAATAATGTGATTGGTGTAAAAATAATTGCTGACTTATCTATCCAACATAAGGTAGAGCGTTTTGTGATGATCTCTACAGATAAAGCGGTGAACCCAACCAACGTAATGGGCGCCTCTAAGCGTATGGCGGAGATGTATGTGCAAGCCTTATCTAATCAACCAGAATTAGCTACTAAATTTATTACCACTCGTTTTGGTAATGTACTTGGTTCTAACGGTTCTGTAATCATTCGTTTTAAAGAGCAGATCGAAAAAGGCGGCCCTGTGACTGTGACGCATCCTAATATCACTAGGTACTTTATGACCATCCCCGAAGCTTGTCAATTGGTATTGGAAGCAGGTAGCATGGGCAATGGAGGAGAGATATTTGTATTTGATATGGGTAAGCCAGTGGCCATTGCAGATTTAGCGCGTAAGATGATTCGTTTATATGGTTTGATTCCTAATATTGATGTGAATATTACTTACAGCGGTTTACGTCCTGGTGAAAAACTATACGAGGAACTATTAAACGATGCAGAAAACACGACTCAAACCTACCACGATAAGATTTTAATTGCTAAAGTACGTGAAGTCTCATTTGAAACGGTGAAACAAAACACCTTCGAACTAGAAGCCATTTTAAGCACCACCAATGACGAAATGTTATTGGTAGGTAAAATGAAGGAACTAGTTCCAGAATATATTAGTAATAATAGTATATATCAGCAATTAGATACCAAGGTCATCTCAATTGTTAACTAATTTCTTTTTTCATTGCTATTTTATTGATTTTCATTCTTAATAGGTCAAATTTCTGCCTATCTCCCTACTATTTTTTTTATCTTTACACGGGTAATTTTTTTCTAATTGCCTGAGTTAACCTATTCATTTACTGTGACTAAGGATGGCTTTGCCATATAAAATTCAATTCATGTTCAAATCAATACTTTATACTGCACTTTGTATCCTAGTTTTTGCATCCTGCACCAAGTCTGGTTATGATGAGGCAGTGGTGTACAATAGCAATTTTAATACTGGAGACAAAACAGGATTAAACGGCGCCATATTGTACAAATACAATGGCACAAATATCATTGGTAGGTACAACAATGGTGGATTTTCCTTGGATTTAATCAACCTGCCAAAACACAAAGCCATTCAAATAGAAGTGGTACCTTATTTTCACAATAGTTGGGATGGTAACAATAATTATGGAGGGATTGATGGTCCTGATATTTGGAGGATGCAGGCCGATGGGGTGGATTTAGTGAATGCAACTTTTTCTAATTCCCCATGTAATCCTTTGTATTGTTTGTTTCAATCTTATCCAGTCAAATATGCGATTGTCAATAATCCACCCATGACGGATGCAGTTAAAATATTTGAAGGCACTGCAGATAATTGTTCTGGCATTAATACAAGTTCAGCCTATCGTATTGTAAAAACAATTCCACATACAAATGCTAAACTGAATCTTAGTTTTAGAGATTTTTTAGTGCAAACCAATGTACCCAATGCCATCTGTGATGAATCATGGAGCATGTCTAGCATTATAGTGAAAGTCATCAACACCCCTTAATTTGTTGTTTAAAATTCATTTTCCAACCATTAGTCAGTTTGCGGCATTATTGATGCTGAACATATCCAATGCGGTATTTCAGTTATTGGTGATTCCTATTTTGATTCATTATGCCACACCTATTAAGTTAGGTGTGTATTTTATTGCATTGTCTTTTGGTGTATTGGCTTCTATCTTGGTGAACTTTGGTAGTTCTCAAACAGCCGTCGTTGAATTAAGAAGAGCAAATAATGAAAACGAAAAAACCATCATTTGTACCGAGACTTTGGCTGTTCGTTTTTATCCTTTACTCTTTGCAGTATGCATTAGCATGGGCGTTGCTGCTGTTTCCAATAATGGCATCTACTATATTGCCATCCTGCCTATGTTATTTGCTGAGTTCATTAATCCTCAGTTTTTTTTAACTGCAGAATACAAGATAACTAAATATTCTATTTTAAATATATTGATAAGGACTCTGGTGTTGGGCACGATTTATTTTTTTAGAAACAATGATCAACTAATTTTCATTGCCTTATTGAGTTCGGGTATTGGGATGTTTGTATTAAATGCGTTGTTTTTTAACGTAGCATTTCCTACAGTAAATTTATTTGCGCTATGGCCTAATTTTAAAAGGATCCTTGCATTAATAAAAACGCATACTTTAATTGTGGGCAATGGCATTACTGTGCATTTGCAACAATCTTTATTTTTATTTGCACTACCAGCATTTGCAAGCCCAATATTTTTATCGGCCTATGGTTTGATTGATAAATTAATTTCTAGTTGTAGGATGATGGTGAATGCGTATAGTGTAGCTGTGATGCCTAAGGCTGCCGGTGAACATTTACAAGGCAATGCACAATGGCGTAGATTAAAAAAACAACAAAATTCAATTTTAGCTTTGGCCTGTGTTTGTGTGGGTTTAGTATTATATTTTTTCCCACATTTTATTTTATCCATCCTCTTATTGGGCAAGTCTAACGTAGATCCTGCATTCATGACGGAAGCAACACGATTATTAAAATTAATTGCGATTGTACCTTTATTGATTGCACTCAACGTACTCAATGTGGCCGAATTGATTTTGGATAAAAAATTCAAATCTTATTTTGGGGCTGGACTTATCGTATTATTGGTAGCCGCATTATTTATTTTATTCCTTTACCTTGGTTTACCTAACTATACTTTAGGGTATTATCCAATGCTCATTGAGGGCGCTTGTTTAGTGATTTATTTTTTAATCATTCAAAGCAATCGTTCCAATGGGTAAATACATGCTAACTGTATTTGGTTGCTTGATAGTTAGTTTGTCTATTGGACAAGCTATTCAAACCAATACACTCGCTGATTCTATCACGCTCTATAAGCCTATTGCAAAAACCGGTATACAGTTTAAATTATTACCTATCCTTAACAAATTACAATATGTGGGAGATCATCCTTACGACTGGAACGATGGCGTGATGATTCCGGCAAAAGGTTGGCAACAGTATATCAATACGGGTGTGCATTTAAAATGGAAACAATTTGAACTACAAATTGCCCCGGAATTTGTAGCAGCTCAAAATTTAAATTTTGAAGGTTTTGGCGAAGACATGGATC
>JBMOFB010000120.1:0-3513 GCA_049314475.1 Sediminibacterium sp. | reverse complement strand
ATTGGTTTTGTGGGAGAAAATGTGGTGTATGAAAAAGCTAAAAAAGTGGAAGTGGTGTATGCCCTAGGATTTGGAAAATGCAGATTGAGTTTTGCGATTCAAAAAGGAGAGGAATTCACTGGTCCTCAATTTTTAGTTGGCAAAAAAATTGCAACAAGTTATCCTGTTTTAGTGCAACATTATTTAGATGCGCACCAAATTACCGCAGAAATTCATGAGATTAGCGGTAGTGTAGAGATTGCTCCGGGCATTGGTCTAGCCGACGTAGTTTGTGATTTGGTAAGTAGTGGCTCTACCTTATTTATGAATGGTTTAAAAGAAGCGGATACGATTTTAAACTCACAGGCAGTTTTGGTTAAACGAAATAACCTTCCAGCCGAATTGGTCCCTATCTTGGAGCGCTTATTATTCCGAATAGAGTCGGTAAAAAAAGCAAAGAAGCATAAATATGTTTTATTGAATGCGCCCAACACACAACTGGATAAAATCATCGCCATACTTCCTGGCATGAAAAGTCCTACCATCATTCCTCTCGCAACAGCGGGATGGAGTAGTGTGCATACCGTGATTGAAGAAGCAGATTTTTGGAATTTAATTGAACAATTAAAAGCTTTAGGTGCCGAAGGTATTTTGGTGGTACCTATTGAAAAAATGATTTTATAAGATGCAAGTATTTGAAGAACCAATGAAGCAGGACTGGGATGCATTGTTGACGCGCCCAAATTTTGATGCAACGGAATTGTTGCCAAAAGTACAATCTATCTTAGATGCGGTGGCTATGGAAGGAGATGCTGCGATTTATAGATTGAGTGAAACATTTGATCAGGTAACATTAAAAACGATTGCAATTGATCCAGCAATGGTTCAAGCTGCCGAGGAGCAAGTTGCGCCTGCGTTAAAAGCTGCAATCCTATCTGCCAAAGTCAATATTGAAATTTTCCATCAGGCACAATTAAAAAAAGAAGAAAAGATAGAGACCATGCCTGGGGTTTGGTGTTGGAGGAAATCTGTTGGGATTGAAAAAGTGGGTATCTATGTTCCTGGGGGCACTGCGCCTTTGTTTTCAACGGTGTTGATGTTGGGTGTTCCAGCAAAATTAGCCGGTTGTAAAGAAGTGATTTTATGTACCCCACCAAGAAAAGATGGCACAGTGGATCCTGCCATTTTATATGCAGCGGGATTAGTAGGCATCCAACAAATCTATACCATTGGAGGTGCTCAAGCCATTGCTGCCATGGCATATGGTACTGCAACTGTGCCTAAAGTATATAAAATATTTGGTCCAGGCAATCAATACGTCACAGCGGCTAAGCAATTGGTCCAACAACAGGGTGTGGCCATTGATATGCCTGCAGGGCCAAGTGAAGTTTGTGTTTATGCAGATGAAACAGCAGTGCCAGCTTTTGTGGCGGCAGATTTATTATCACAAGCAGAACATGGTGCAGATAGTCAAGTTTTATTGATAGCAAGCAGTCAACTTATTGTAGATCAAATACAAGTAGAAATAGAAAAACAATTGGCAGTTTTGCCAAGACAAGATTTTGCAACCAAAGCATTAGGCCATTCAAAAGCGATTGTAATTGCTTTAAGAGAAGACGCCATTCAATTGATCAATGCCTATGCACCAGAACACCTTATTTTATCGGTGGACAATGCATTAGTGGTCGCTGAAAAAATCATCAATGCTGGATCGGTATTTATTGGTAATTATTCTCCAGAATCGGTGGGAGATTATGCAAGCGGTACTAATCACACATTACCCACCAATGGCCATGCCAAAGCCTATAGTGGAGTGAGTGTAGACAGTTTTGTAAAAAAGATCACTTTCCAGCAAATAACCGAAATGGGCCTAAAAAATATCGCACAAACAGTCATTCAAATGGCGTCTGGTGAGCAATTAGAAGCCCATGCACAGGCTGTGGTGATTAGAGTGAAAGAAATAGAATCAAAAATGTAATTTTAAGGACGCATTAAATTTGAACCATGGCATTTGAATTAGACAAATTAGTAAGGCCGAATATAAAAACATTGAAGCCATATTCATCTGCAAAGGATGAATATACGGGTACCGCTAAAATTTTATTGGATGCCAACGAAAATAGTTTGGGTTCACCTTTAACAAAATGGTACAACAGGTATCCCGATCCTTATCAAAGACAACTAAAAGAAAAGCTGGCCTTTGTAAAACAAATTGCAGCCAATCAAATTTTTATTGGCAATGGTAGTGACGAATGCATTGATATTTTATTTAGAACTTTTTGCGAACCAGGAAAAGATAATATCATTATTTGTCCTCCTACTTATCCCATGTATGAAGTGAGTGCAAGTATCAATGATATTCAAGTACAGAAGGCCCCATTATTATCCGACTATCAATTGAATCTGGCACATATTGAACAATTAGTCAACGAACAAACTAAAATCATTTGGATTTGTTCTCCTAATAATCCCACAGGCAATTCATTAGATCGAATTGACATTGAAACCATCTTAAATCACTTTGAGGGTATTGTAGTGGTGGATGAAGCCTATATTAATTTTTCAAAACAGAAATCATTTGTTCAATCCTTAATAGATTATCCAAACCTAGTGGTCTTACAAACTTTGAGTAAGGCATGGGGATTGGCTGGTCTAAGATTAGGCATGTGTTTTGCGAGTCCACAAATTATTGGATACTTAAATAAAGTGAAAGCACCTTATAACATCAATATTGTCACTCAAGAATTAGCATTGCAGGCTTTAGAGGAAGTGGGCCAGGTCAATGATATGATCAAACTACTAGTAGACATGCGTAATGCATTAGCCGAAGTCATTGCTTCGATGCCACATGTGATTCAGGTCTTCCCTTCGGACACCAATTTTATTTTAGTAAAAATCCCAAAGGCAAGAGCATTGTATGAATACTTATTAAGCCAAGGCATTATTGTAAGAGATCGATCTGCCTTGGAATTATGTGAAGATAGCCTTAGGATTACAGTGGGAACGGAACAAGAAAATACCGCTTTGGTAGATGCCATGTATCAATGGATAACTAGTACATTTGAATTATCTTTAAACTAAAATATTCAATTTAAAATCAATTATCATGTATAAATTAAGCAACTTATTATTGGCTTCTGTGTTTGCCCTTTCAGTCAACGCACAAGAAAATGGAGGACTAAGATTACCTGCTGGGTTTTCTGCTACTTTATTTGCAGATCAAATTGGTACTGCAAGACATATCGCTATCACAGACAAAGGGGTCTTGTTTGCTAAATTGAATAATGCAAACAAAGCAGGTCAAAGTATTGTACGTATGGAAGATGCCAATGGAGATGGTATTGCAGAAAAAATTAGTGGATGGGGAAAGTATGGTGGAACGGGTATCTACATCAAAGGAAATCAGTTGTACGCTAGTTCTGATGATGCAGTGTATTTATACCAATTGGATGCCAATGGAGAAGTAACCAATCCAACAACGCCTAAAACAATCATTCAAAATTTACATAGCAGAAGACAACATGCGTCAAAATC
>JBMOFB010000119.1:0-3515 GCA_049314475.1 Sediminibacterium sp. | reverse complement strand
GAAAAATAAATAAACACAACAATGCCAGTCCATGCTACGACTGCATAAGGAATCGCTTTGGTAAGTAATTTTTTCCATCCAAGGAAGCTGTTTTCCATTTCAAATTCTTGCCTTATTTTATCAAAAGATAAAATAGAATGCCATAATCCAAAATAAAAACTAAAACACAGCCAAAGAGGCAATAACATATTTAAAATTGTTAAACAACCAATTTGCATCACTGCAAAAAAGAATTGTTTCGTATCCGAGAAAAAATATTTGTGTGAAAAGAATAAAACGATGTGGATGCCTACAAGTGTTGCTTGAGAAATAGGCAAAATGATGTTTGCATAATGGATATACTCGTTTGCCTGCATTTTAGATTGTCCTAATAAAACAAAGACATCTATCGCTGTGTGGATGTTTTTACTGAGTAGAAACAAGATCCAGCTAAGGCCTAAAATACTATAACATAATTTATGAATCCCATTATAGCTTTTTCCCAGCCAATCTATTTCCCCAAAATGGAATGCCGTTAATCCAATGAATATCAGGATGGCAATGGTTGGTAAAAAGTACCAAACCAATCCATAGGCTAACATATTCAGGAGGTATTTGAACAAAAAGAAATAGCCGTGTTTTTTATCGGCTCCAGTATTGATTTTTTGGTCGATATAAAAATCTAAAGCGCCATGGGGGATACCCAATGTAAATAAGGTAATAAATAAGACCCCTAATTGCTGGTTCGTTGACAATGGGAAATAAGCGTGTAACAAGGCTAAACCGAATCCGATGACCAAAAGTATTTGTCTGAGCTTTATCTGCATATAGTAGGCATAAAAAAAGGGGCGAGTTATGCACTCGCCCCTTAAAGATAGTATGAATTAAGCAGCTTTTCTGCTCAATGCATATATAACAAGACCGAATCCGATTTTATTTACAGCATCACCGATGTTGTAAACAATATCCATATTCAAGCCAATATTTGCAAATCCTGCATACCATTGTCCTTCAGCTGTTCCGATTAAATATCCTAGAGGATAGATAGCCCAACCAACTAAAATGAACCAACCTAATGCTTTGTTTGCAGCAGCAACAGCTGTACCAGCGTTAGTAGCTAGTTTCTTAACATCGCCCATCCATACTTCATACACAATGTAGAAATATGCAAGCGCACTTACTGTACCCCAAACTGTAGCACTTCCTAATCCAGCTTCACCCATGTAACCTGTTACCAACATTACAACAGAAGCTAAAATCATTTTCCATAATAAACCTGTTGTACCACCAGCTTTTTTTGTGATCAAGTAGAACTCAACACACATCAAAGGCACAGTTAACAACCAGTCTACGTAACGGAAGAAGGTTGGAGAATCTTGCGTTTCAGCATAGTAGCTACGCATGTAGTAATAGTGAACTGCAGCAATAAAAGTGATCAAACCCGATACTAATACCGAAGTGCGCCACTCTTGACTTGTGTTGCTCAATTCAAAAAAGAAAAAAACCGAAGCGGCCATCATAGCCATTGTGCCTACAAAGAAAGTAAACGAAACATAGTCCGTTTTTGCAATCACTGTAACAGCGTCTAATAAAAATAAAGAATCCATATTGTGGAGATTTGGTGAACGTGTTTATAACTGTTGTTAGTTAGAACATAAACTTAAATAAATTGTTTCAAAGATTGAAAAAAATTTTAAACAAAAAAAAGTTTTTTTATTCAATGTTGCATCATTGATTATTTAAAAAAAGACTCATAATCAATAGGTTATACAAATTTTTGTTTTAAATTCAAATTTTAATGATTCTTTTTATTATTATTTATTTAATTGAAAATCATTGATTTAATTAAAAATTTATCCTATTATTTTTTTTTATAGCAATTTTCTGATAGACTTTCCTTTTTTTACTGGCACTTGAACCGCCTGGTCTATGCTTAATTCTCCATTTACCCAGATGTATTTGAATCCTTTTGCATATTGATGGGAGTCTTCAAATGTGGCCATGTCTGAAACCTCATCCGCATCAAAGACAACGATGTCTGCATAATAGCCTTCTTGTATAATACCTCGCTTTACAATATTGAATTTATTCGCAGGTAAGGACGTCATCCTTCTAATTGCTTCTTCTAAACTCAATACGCCCATTGTTCTTACATATCTTCCTAAAACCCGTGAATTGGTGCCATATGCTCTTGGGTGTGGTTTGCCATAGCCCTTCATAGCGATGCCTGCATCACTTGCGAACATATTAAAAGGATATTGCATAATTGCTTTGACATCCGACTCGGTCATTCCGTGGTAAATCATTTGTGCGCCACCTTGCTCCATCATTTGAATGATTGTTTCTGCTTCATCTAATGCAGTATGTTTATTGCCTCTTAATAGATTAATTGCTTCGATATCTTTTCCATTATAACTACTATCTGCTTTGTAATTGGCCACTACGGCATAGGTAAAATGTTTGATCCCTCTTTCTTTTAATATACCAACAATTTCATTGGCTACTTTTTTTCGAATGGTTGGATCTTTTAATCTTGAAAAAATGGAGTCCTGCCCATCTGACAAAACCCAGTCAGGTAATAATACACTTAGCTTTGTGCTACTCGCTGTATATGGGTATTGATCTATCGTTACATCAATGCCCTCTTTTCTTGCATTTACTACCAATGGAATTGTTTCCTTACTTCTGCCCCAATTATTTTGACCACTAATTTTAAAGTGTGAAATCTCAACAGGTATGTTAGCAGCTCTTCCTATTTGAATGGCTTCGTTCACAGCATCAACTACTTGATTTTCTTCGTTACGAATATGCGATGCATAGACGCCCCCCTTGGAAGCAACAACTTTTGCAAGCCTAACAATTTCTTCGGTAGGCGCATAAGTGCCAGGGATATAAATTAAACCAGTGGACATACCCACTGCACCATCTTGCATGGCTTCTGCTGCAATCTTTTCCATTGCTTGCATTTCGGCTTCTGTTGCATGTCTATTTGCCGTGCCCATTACTTGCTTGCGAATGGTATTGTGTCCAATTAAGGAGGCAATATTGATAGACATCCCAATTGAGTCCAGTGTGTTAAAATAAGTATTTAAATTTTCTTCCGATCCGCCGCAATTCCCTGTTATCACTGTAGTTACCCCGTCATACAAGAAATTACTAGCCAATGGGTTTCTGGTTTCACCACCTTCTAAATGTCCGTGGACATCTATAAAACCAGGCGCTACAATCAAGCCCTTTGCATCGATTTCTCTTGTTGCTTTCCAATTTTTTAAATTTCCAATGGCGATAATTTGATTGCCTTTGATGGCCACATCTTTATACTGCCATTGATTTCCTGTGCCGTCAATAAGTTTTCCGTTACGGATAATAAAATCTGCAGTTTGCGCATTTGATTGAAGCATTGTAAAAACAAAGGCAATCACTAAAAGGATATTTTTCATAAAACTATTTTGTCTACTCAATTTACTAAATCTTACTCCATTTTGTCATTCATTTTTATTTATATAACCTAAAAAATGTATTTTCATTGGATCAAT
>JBMOFB010000118.1:0-3571 GCA_049314475.1 Sediminibacterium sp. | reverse complement strand
ATTTCACAAAATCTACGATTTTGCGAATGCCCATTTGAACATTTCCCTCCAGGTGACTTTTTTACCGTACATTAAAATCCCCGTTCTATAAATTTTAGCACTCAACCAAGTGGTTAATAAGAATCCGGCAATCAATGTAACCATACTCACCGCCAATTCCCAATAAGGGACTGTGGTTGGCACACCATATGAGATTCTAGCCATCATTACCATTGGAGAACTAAACGGAATCACACTCGCCCAAAAAGCCATCGGCGTGTTTGGGTTCTGTATCACTACATTGGTAATAATATAGGAGAAGATAATTGGCATGGTGATAGGGAACATCAAACTTTGTGCATCCTGTGGGTCTTCATTCACTACACTTCCAACAGCTGCAAATAAAGACGCATAAAATAAGAAGCCACCTAAGAAATAAAATAAGAAACATCCAATAATCAATGGCCAATTGGTTGTAGACAAAACATGTTGGAATGCATAAATATTTTTTGCTGATTCACTTGCCTGTGCCATTCCTGCTGCACCCATCTGCCCACCAGATTGTTGTAATTGTTGCACCTGACTTTGCATATCATCTGGTAATAAGCCAAAGCCCACACCAGTCAATGTGACCACTACAATAATCCACATTAAAAACTGCGTTAATCCAACAGCGCCAATGCCAATAATTTTACCAAGCATCAGTTCAAATGGTTTTACACTGCTTACAATCACTTCGGCAATACGATTTGTTTTTTCTTCCATCACACCACGCAATACCATGGTGCCATAAATAAACATGGTAATATAAATCAACAAACCACTCGCATATCCTATGGCCATAGCCAAGCCTGCATTACTTTCTTTGCTTTTTTTACCTGCATCTTCATAGGCCTTTAATTCTGCAATTTGTGCAGATTGATGAATTGAATCTAGGATGCTTTGTTGGATACCTGCTTTTTCTAACATTCGGTCTTCGATGGCTGTATTGATTTTATTACTAATAGTTTCTTGTAAAGTAAAGCCCATCGATTTCTTAGATCTTAAAATGTAATCTGCTTTTTTATCTCCTTCAAAAATTGGCATGAGTAAAATATCAGAGTATCCTTTTGCTTGATAGTTACTAGTATCCACATCCTTTGGGAATTCAAATTTAAGCTGGCTGCTATTTTTTAATTTATCCTTAAAAAAACCATTAGGATCGACTACTGCGATTTTGCGTTCCTCAGTGCCTTTAAATGAAAAATAGGCAGAACCTACAATCAATCCTACCATTAATAAAGGCACTAAAAAAGTTACCAATAAAAAACGCTTATTTTTTACCCTGCTAGTGTATTCTCTTTGTATGATGATCCAAATCTTATGCATAAAATATTTTTTGAGTATGAGTATAGTTTATTCTTTAAAGTAAACTAAGTGGGTGTTTATTAAATGTTTTGAAAAGCCCTTGCTTTTGCGTGGGTATCTTCTACTAATTGTATAAAAATATCGTTTAAGCTAGGTAGCACTTCATTGTAGCTGATGATAGGAATTTGCTGCTCAATTAAATATTTTAATACTTCATTGGACGCAACAGCATGACTTAACTTAATCAAAACGTTGTTTGGATTTTTATCTGCTTTATCGATTATACTAAACAAGGCGTTGTCTTTGATCAATGAAGGCTGACTTGTTTCAATGGCAAAAATGTATTCTTTAAATTGTTGTTTGATATCAGATACGGTACCGTCCAATATTTTTTTTCCTAAGTTTACAAGTACAATATGGTCACAAATTTCTTCCACTTGTTCCATACGATGGGTACTAAAAATAATGGTCGCACCCTTTTTTGCTAATGCATAAATTTCATCCTTAATTAAGTTGGCGTTCAATGGATCCAATCCGCTAAACGGTTCATCCAAAATAATTAATTTAGGCTCATGCAATACCGTGATGACAAATTGTAATTTCTGACTCATTCCCTTACTCAAATCCTCCACATTTTTATTCCACCAGCTTTGCATTTCAAATTTCTCAAACCAGTATTTAATTTTTACCATGGCATCCGCTTTGGATAAACCCCTTAATTGCGCCAAGTACAAAGCTTGTTCACCAATTTTCATTTTTTTATACAAGCCACGTTCTTCTGGCATATAACCAATCTCACGAATATCTAATAATGGATCAAAATGTTTGCCATCAAGTGTAATAGTTCCGCTATCCGGGTAAAAGATCCCCGTGATCATTCTTAGTAAAGTGGTTTTACCCGCACCGTTGGGTCCGAGTAGACCAAAAATATTACCTTTTTGAATATCGAAACTAATATCATCCACCGCTTTTTGTGTGGCATAATGTTTCACCAAATGGGATAAACTTAATAATGGCTCCATGGCATTTAATTTGAACTAAAGTTATGTTGATTTTAGAAATTCTCGGGCCTAATTTATTACGAACGGACAAAAGGGGGCTTTAAGCGAATATTTGCTCGGGCAATTGGGGTATATTCGTGGAAATATTTAGATTATGTACTCAAAAAAATTGTTGCTGAATGTTTTTTTGTTGGTGGCTATAGTGGGTCTTTCAAGTTGGGGATTCTTGGTACACCGAACCATCCATCAGATTGCTGTGTATAATTTACCAGAACCAATGCGTAGTTTTTTCTACAGTGATATGGATAATTTAGTGGCCAACGCACCTCGTCCAGATATCCGAAGAAACAAGGATAAAACAGAGGACACCAAACACTTTATTGACTTAGAAGCATATGGTCCTAATGCAGCAAATGAAATGCCATTTGAATGGGAGGCTGCTGTAAAAAAATATGGTAAGGATAGTTTAATCAAATGGGGATGGGGTCCTTATAATGCGATGGTACAATTAGACAAATTAACGGCCGCATTTAAATCCAACAACAAAGACAGTATTTTATTTTATGCTGCAGACCTTGGTCATTATGTAGCAGACTTGCATGTGCCTTTGCACACGACCATGAATTATGATGGACAATTGACTGGACAAAAAGGATTGCACTCTTTGTGGGAGACTTTTATACCTGAAATTAATTTAGATCAGTTTATGTTGTACAATCCGCACCAAGCAAAGTATATAAAAAATCCTGCTCAAGCGCTTTGGATAGATATTCGTAAAGCACATGTATTGGTCCCACAAATGTTAGCCATCGAAACAGAAGTGACTAAGCAATTTACACCCGAGACCAAGTACCGCAATCAAATGCGTTATGGCAAAGAAGTGAAATCTTATACGAAACCGTTTGCCGAAGCCTATGCTAAAGCCTTGGGTAATACAGTGAATGTTCAATTAATTGCATCAGCGAATATGATTGCCGATTTTTGGTATACTGCTTGGGTGAATGCAGGCAAGCCACAATTAACTTTAACAAGAGATGTCAATGGAAATTTGGCTAAAGAGTTGGCTTCCTTTAAACAAAATAAATTAATTCAAGACGGATTGTTGATTAGTAAAAAAGACAAGCCTGAAGATTAATTTTTATATCAATTTTTAGGATGTGATTTATCCTAATTTATTTTAATTGCGCCGCAATGCTTTGTGCTAGTTTCTGGCCATCCATTGCGGCGCTTACGATTCCGCCTGC
>JBMOFB010000117.1:0-3583 GCA_049314475.1 Sediminibacterium sp. | reverse complement strand
TCTACGGATCTCGTGCTGCGAATGGTGTGGTTTTGATTACAACTAAAAGAGGTAAGGCTGGAAGAACTCAAATCACTTTCAACTTACAAACTGGTCAATCAGAAGCAACAAAGAGAGTTAGAATGTTGAACTCAACTGAGTACAATGAGTTAGCAATGGAAGCTGCAAAATATTCTGATGACCAAGATGGTACGCCTTACGACGATCCATTTAGTTATACTCAATACATGAAAGACGTCATGAGCTACCATAGCTTTGGACTTTGGGATAAAGATAAGAGCACAACATACGATTGGCAGGATCAAGCCTTCCAAAAAGGTGAATACCGTCAAGCTGATTTACAAATCAGAGGTGGTAATGATAAGACAAAGTTTTTTAGCTCTTTCCAACATTTAGACCAAGGTGGTACAATCGTAGGAAACAATTTAAGCAGAACAACAGGTCGTTTGAACGTAGACCAACAAGCAAACAACTGGTTAGATTTAGGAATTTCTTTAAGTTTATCTAGAACATTTAACCGTCGTTTACCAGGTGATAATGCGTTCTCTAACCCATTACAATCTGCGGCTTTATTGCCAATGTCTCCATTCTTGGATCCTTCAACTGGCTTACCAACCGGTACACCTCCAGGTGATGTGAACGTAGGTTTATATTTTAACCCAAGAATTCAAATTGACTACGCTAGATACGTACAAGATGTATACAGAACTTTTGGTAACACTTACTTCAAAGTAAAATTATTACCAGGGTTGACTTTTCAATCTGAATTTGGTTTAGACTTCTTAAGCCAAAACGAAGAGCGTTATTATCAAACACAAGCTGTTAGAAATACAAGTTCTCCAAATGGGGAAGGTGTGAACACGGGGGCATTCATTACAAACTACAACACTAACAGTTATTTCAACTATAATAAAGTAGCTGGTAAGCACAATTTTGCTGCTACTTTAGGTATGCAATACCAACAGTCTCAAGCGAAATACAACAGTACAACTGGTATTGGTTTCCCTTCTAATTCTTATCAAAAAATTGCGAGTGCGGCAACTAAGTCTGGTGGTAGTTCTTCTCAAACAGATTTCAGATTCTTATCTTATTTCTTAAGATCTAATTATACTTTCAATGAGAAGTATATCGTTTCTGCAAGTGGACGTATTGATGCCTCTTCTAGATTCGGTAAGAATTCAAGAACAGGTTTCTTCCCAGCGGTTTCTGCTGGTTGGATCTTGTCTAACGAAGAATTTTTAATGGATAATAAAGTAGTTAGCTTCTTAAAGGCTAGAGCTTCTTACGGTATCGTGGGTAACTCTGAAATTGGTAACTTCCCTCAATTGGGCTTGTTTAGTGGTGATGCAGGTTATGCTGGTGCTGCAGGTCAAAGACCTTCTCAATTAAGAAACGATAACTTACAGTGGGAAACAACTGCTCAATTAGATGCGGGTATTGATTTCGGATTATTCAATAATAGAATCTCTGGAGAAATCGATTACTACGTAAAAAGCACAACTGGTTTATTATTAAATGTAAATATCCCTGCTACAACTGGTTTCTCTAGCATGGTGAAGAACATTGGTGAATTAGAAAATAAAGGTTTTGAATTTGTATTGAATACACAAAACTTTGTAGGTGCTTTCAAATGGAATACAAGCTTTAACGTAGCATTGAACCAAGGTAAAGTAACCAATGTCCAAGGTCAAGTGATTGAAGGTGGAGTTGGTAGCATGAACCGCGTTCAAGAAGGAAGTGCAATTGGTGTATTCTTTACTGCAGAGTGGGCTGGTGTTGACCCTGCAAACGGTAATGCATTATGGTACAAGAATACAAAATTAGCAGATGGAACATTAGATCGTTCTACTACGAGCGTATTCAGTCAAGCACAAAGAGTAGTGACTGGTGACCCGAATCCAGATGTGATTTTAGGTTTAACGAATAATTTTTCTTTTAAAGGCTTTGATGCAACTATCTTCTTTAATGGTGTAATTGGTAACGAAAATAATATCTATGGTATGGGTCGTTATTCTTCTGCAAATATGCGTTACGAAGACAACCAAACTTATGATCAAATGGCACGTTGGCAAAAGCCTGGTGATATCACCAATGTTCCACAAGCTAGATTTTATATTAACAATGGTGCTCAAATCAGTAGCCGTTACATTGTGGATGGTTCTTATATCCGTTTAAGAACAGCTTCACTTGGTTATACTTTTGATTCTAAGAAATTAAACAAGCTTAAACTTGAGAAAGTAAGAGTGTATGTATCTGGTCAAAACTTATTGACTTTCACAAAGTATCCTTATTGGGATCCAGAAGTTAACGCCGATGATTTTGATTCTAACATCGCAAAAGGTAGTGACTTCTACACACCGCCACAACCAAGAACAATCTTGTTTGGTATAAACATTAATTTCTAATTCGTTAATAAAGCATTTTATGAAAATATATAACAAAACAATAAACAAATACTTAGCTGCTATTTTGTTTACAAGTGTACTTGCTACAGCTTGCGAAAAGCGTCTAGACGTTTTCCCGTACCAAAGTATCGCAGATGACAAAGCCTTGTTGACTGAAGGTGACGTAAATGTAACTTTAATTGGTACCTATGATGGGGCACAAGCTGCAACAGTTTATGGTGGAGATATCATGGTATTGAACGAGTTAATCGGTAATACAGTAGATATCAACTTTACAGGTACTTTCGCTGGCTTATCTGATGCTTACAGAGCGCAGATGGTTTCAAACAACGGAAACGCCACGGGAACTTGGGCTGCTACTTATAGTACCATCAACCGTGCTAACAATACATTGTCTGCAGTAAGTAAAGTAACTTCTTCTACTGCAAGAAGAAATTCTGTAGAAGGACAAGCCTTATTTTTAAGAGGTTCTCTTTATTTTGAATTGGTAAAATTGTATGCTAAGCCAGTAGGCGATGGCGACTTTAATACCAATCCAGGTGTGCCATTGGTATTAACACCAACTGGTAACGTAACTGATGCAGATTATAAAGCAAGAGCAACTGTGAAAGCAGTATATGATCAAGTAATCGCTGACTTAGTGAAAGCTGAATCTTTATTGCCTTCTACTAACGGCATATATGCTACAAAGTGGTCTGCTGCTGCTCAATTATCTAGAGTTTACTTAGCATTGAAAAACTATACAGAAGCGGGTGCTGCTGCAAACCGTGTAATCACAGGTAGTGGTAAATCTTTAGCGTCTGACATTGGTAAAAACTGGTTCACATTCACCAATAATGGCGGAACAACTCCAGGAGAATATTTATTCTCAATGAAAGTAACTGCACAAGATGGTACCAATGCATTGAATACCTATTTTGGTAGAACAATTAGTGCTTATCCAGGTTCTGCTGGACGTAGTGATTGTAAAATTAGACCAGCACATTTCACGCAATATGAAACTGGAGATAAAAGAAAAGACTATTTTGTTTTATCTGGCGGTAACTACTATAGCTTGAAGCATTTAGATCGTTTTGGTGATGTACCTGTGGTACGTTTATCTGAAATGTATTTGACAAGAGCAGAAGCAAACCAAAGAAACACAACTGCTGTTGGTGCTACTCCATTAAGTGATGTGA
>JBMOFB010000116.1:0-3586 GCA_049314475.1 Sediminibacterium sp. | reverse complement strand
TAAAACCTTATAATGATTATAAAAATAATTTATAATCATTACGATTTTCATTTATTAGTTAATAATTTATTAATGTTAAGAACAAATCCACAATTGACTGTTCGTATAATTTTGTTGTCTAAATAATATAACATGTTAACTAGAAAACTTAATTTATCCCTTCTTTTAATTTCAGCAACAACATCATTATTTGTTGCATGTAAAAAAGAAGATGAAACAACGCCTGCTCCAAAAAGTGAAGCAGAATTCAAAAATCGTTCAATCACTCCATCATTTATCAAAATGGTAGGTGAATTCTCAAATGTAGGTGTGTACACTTTAGTAAGTAGTGAAGACGCTATACCTAACACGCCTGGTATGGTGTATGGTGGTGCACCAGATGGTCAAGGATTTATTAAAAACCCAGACGGTAGTGGTTATATTATGGTTACAAATCACGAAAACACTTGGGCAGTTTCTAGATTGTATTTGAACAAAAAATTAGAAATTGTAAAAGGTGACTATATTGTTAATACAGATGGTGGTATGTTTAGATTGTGTTCTGGTACAATGGCTACTCAAGAAATTCATGGATTCGGACCAACCTTTTTAACTACAGGTGAGTCTAACGTAAACGCAATGACGCATGCTATTAATCCACTTGCAACTGCAACTCCAGGTGATCAGTCAAGAGTTAAGCCAGCATTAGGAAAATTCAGTGGCGAAAATTCTGTGCCGCTTCCAAAAGCTGCTTACCCAGGCAAAACAGTGATTATTTTAGGAGAAGACGCTGGTAATGGTCAAGTATACTTATATGTTTCAAACACTGTGGGTGATTTAGATAATGGTAAATTTTATGCTTTAAGAAGAATTGACCAAAATCAAATTGAAACAAACATGACTTGGAACAATAATTACAATGTAGAATTCGTAGAAGTTCCAAATGCAAAAAATTTAACAGGTGCTGAGATTGAAGGCTTAAATACTTCATTAAAATCTATTCAATTTGCACGTGTAGAGGATTTAGACTACCGCAAAGGATCTGCTGCTAATAACAGAGAAATTTACTTTGTAGCAACAGGTGTAAGTGGTTCTACTGAAAAAACATACATGGGTAGAATGTATCAACTTAAGTTAGATGCAACTGATCCATTAAAAGGGGTGTTAAAAATTGTAGCAGACGGTGATGTTTCTCCAACTGGTGCAAATGTAAAAGGTACAGATATCATCAATCCAGATAACCTTTGTGTAACTGAGAATTTTGTATACATCCAAGAAGATGGAGATTCATACTGGCCTGAAGCAACTCATAATTCAGTTATTTGGCAGCACAATATTGCTACTGGCACTAAGAAAGTGTTTATGGATATGACACATAAGGATGCTGCTATGTTAAATTCAAAGTATAACCCAGCTGGTACTAACCAAAATAAATTTGGTATCTGGGAGCACGGTGCAATGGAAGATATTTCTGATGTAATTGGCGTTCCTGGTACATTTACCATTAACATCCACGCACATACATGGGTTGAGGGTGACAAGTTTTTAAACCCAAGTAAAGCAACTTCTATTCAAGCTTATAAGAGTGGTGGACAAACCTTACTTATTACGAATGTTCCTAGATAATTAAGTTTTTAAATTCTATAAGACCATTCAATTATTATAATTGAATGGTCTTATTTTTTTGACATGAATGCAATTGAAATATATGAGAAAAATATTTGTAGCTGTTATTAGTATCTTATTCCTATTTGCTTGTATCAACATCAATCAAGAAAAATTTGATAAAGCTGCTTATACAACTTTGGAAAATAAGGTAGACTCTATTGTTTTTACAATAAACAAGATGGAGGGCGTAAGTGATAAAAATGAATTAAAAAAAATACTTACTAGTAGCCGTAAAAGTTATAAAAACATAGAACCTTTTATAGAATATTATTACCAAGGATTAACCCGTAGAATTAATGGCCCTGCATTACCAGAAATTAAGACAGATGATAATATGGTCAATGATGCATCTGGGTTTCAAGTAATAGAAGAAATAATATACAGCGACAGTATAGATCTTACCGAATTAAAGAAACAAAATAAAATTTTAATCACTGATTTATTATTCATAAAAAAAACAATCCAGAACCTTCCAATTCAAGATCATCACTTTTATGAATTGATGCAGCACCAAATCATTAGGATTGCTGCATTAGGCATTACAGGATTTGATTCTCCTGTAGGATTTCAATCTATTGAAGAAGCTAAATTTTCATTAGAAGGTATGAACGAATGGTATCATTTATATGCTAAAAAAACTGGGAAAGCGTCTAATCAAGCATTATTAACAAAAATAGATAACGCCATACTTTATACAGAAAAAAATAACAATTTTAATGAATTTAACAGATTACAGTTTATCAAAGACTATCTAATGCCGCTTAGTGCAGATTTAGAAAAGGATTTTAAAACTGTAATTGACAATACGCCGAATTTTACCAATAATAAAGTGTTTTATGGGACTTTATCTGACTTAATGCAAGGCAGGAAGTATAATCCAGATGCATTTTCACCTTTTTCAGAGACAGCATCAAGCGAGGAAAAAAGAGCATTAGGTAAAATACTTTTCAGCGATGCGAGTCTATCTAAAAATAACAATATCAGTTGTGCTAGTTGCCATAATCCCCAAAAAGCATTCACCGATGGCAAAGTCACATCTTTAACAAATATTCACGAAAATATTACTAAACGTAATTCGCCGACGGTTTTATATGCTGGATTTCAAAAGTCTTTCTTTTATGATTTACGCTCTCAAGATCTAGAAAATCAAATTGAGAGTGTGATGAAAAATCCAAACGAATTTGATTTAACACCTAATGAAATAAAGCAGAAAATTTTAGCCAATCCCACACTTGCTAACTATTTTGCTAAAGCTTATCCTAACAAGGCAGAAATCACACCTTATGAAATAAGAAACGCCATTGCTGTGTATGTAAGAAGTTTAATGCCATTTAATGCCAAAATAGACCAATACTTTAAAGGGAAAGGAAGCTTAAATGCATCCGAGCAAAATGGTTTCAATCTTTTTGCTGGTAAGGCTAAATGTGCGACTTGTCACTTCATACCAGTGTACAACGGCACAATTCCACCTTGGTTTAATAATACTGAATCAGAGGTGATTGGTGTCCCAAGTAGTGTAAAATGGGCAAACGCAGTGGTTGATGGAGATGTAGGTCGCTATACTATCAATCAATTGGAGCAATTAAAATATGCATTTAAAACGCCTACGGTAAGAAACGTCGAAAAAACTGGTCCATATATGCACAATGGAGTGTACAATACACTAGAGGAAGTTATTAAATTTTATGAGCTGGGCGGTGGCAATGGAATAGGCATGAATTTAGAATACCAAACCCTACCTTTTGATAATTTACAATTAACATCAAAGGAAAAAGTGGATCTAATTAGTTTTATGCTAGCCTTAACAGATAAAGAGGGGAATCAATAGCCTTTGCATAAAATTAGTATTGAGTGGCTACTAAAAAACATTAAAAAGCAGGTACTCAAATTTTAATACCATCCCATTGGGTGCTGTTCGTTCCATGGTTGAATACAATTG
>JBMOFB010000115.1:0-3603 GCA_049314475.1 Sediminibacterium sp. | reverse complement strand
CAAAGAAAGCAATATTCAACCAAGCGTTGGTAGAAATGCTATTAAAAATTTCTGGCTGCACATTACCTACAATATGAAAAGGCACACTTGCCAATACGTAAATTAAAAAAATACTCAAGCCATAGATCAATCCATTTTGTATGCCTTGTTTTCTTGTCTTAGACCTTTTAGTAAAAAAAGATACCGTTACAGGAATCATCGGAAATACACATGGTGTAACTAGCGCAATCAATCCGCCTAAGAATCCTAAAAAGAATACACCCCATGCACCATTATCTGCACCTGTGTTCGTAGTTGTTTCACCACAAGCGTTTTGCGGGGCATTGCGCGCCGACTCAGGGAGTAAAATATTGAACTGATTTCCTTTTTGTCCGTTTGCTAGTGGCATTGCAATAGGCAATTCAATCACATAAAATGAGGCACCCTTACCAACACTCATCACTACAACCCCTTTTAAACTATCTGGTTGAAAACCATGAACCACAATATCTTCTGTGATATCAAAGGCGCCAGAAAATGATTTTGCATTTCCAAACAATACATCCTTTTGTGCTTGAGCAGCGACAGAATAAGATGGTGGATTGAGGGCCAACGCTGTTTCTAAAGTAAATTTTAAATTAGGTGCTTCAACCCCTTCTGCATTGGCATCATACACTTTCCATCCGGCTTGAACATTTACGCTTACTTGTATGGTGTATACAGAATCATTCTTTGCATTGATCTTAACAGTTGCCTTTGCTATGCTGTCTGCCTGTGCTTGTAACTGTGCTACTGATAAGAGCAGCGCTATAAATGTAAAAAGTAAATTACGCATGAATAGGGTTTGGCTTTGCAGCCTTTTATAAGTAAATGGATGCTACAATTATTGGATATCTACTTCAAAACTTTGTTTTGTTGGAGGCAAACACCTTTCCTCATTGCAAACCATGTATTCAATGGTGCCAGTCATCTTTGTCTTGGTGTTTACTTTTAAGGTTACCGCTTGTATAAACTGAACTTTACCCCCAAAAGAACCAATGACAGCACCAAAATTATTGTCAAATTTCTTTTCTAATTGACCTACTTCCTTTGTGCTGCCATTCAAAACAACCAATGGATTTTTAGCAAACTGCACCGTCGTAGGGACTGGGCCCTTTTTTACAAATTGAGAATAAATATGCCAAGGGGCGTCTACGTTTGCTGTTATAATAACATTATATTTTTTGTCTCCAGTTTTTACTGCTTGATAAGCCCATTTTACTGGCGCTAATTTTTGAGCTTGACTTTGCAAAGCAAAAGCCAATAAAAATAAAGCAAGAAATATTTTTTTCATCTGATTGATTTTAAAATGAATGCATCCTTAGTTCCATTATCTAAGGAACTCAAATTATAAAGCCGCTGCAGTTTTCAATAAGCCTAATAGTTCAAAAACCTGAACCCCATCCGTATTGTTCAATGCAGAATTAGTTGCTCTTTCTGGATGTGGCATCATGCCAAAAACGTTTCTGCCAGCATTGCAAATTCCTGCAATATCTTGAATGGCGCCATTCGGATTCGCATCCCCTCCAATCTTACCGTCTTTATCACAATAGCGGAAAATGATTTGATTGTTTTTTTCTAAACTTGCTAAAGTGGCCTCATCTGCAAAGTATCTACCTTCTCCATGTGCAATTGGAATTTGCAAAGGACCGCTATTATCAGATTTAATAAATACATTTTTACAAATAAACTGCTGGTTGGCATTTTGCAATAATGCCCCAGGCAATAAGCCCGACTCGCATAAAATTTGAAAGCCATTACAAACACCCAACACTTTACCGCCTTTATTCGCGAATTCAATGACAGATTGCATCATTGGACTAAATTTTGCAATCGCGCCACAACGTAAATAATCTCCGTAAGAGAATCCTCCTGGCAAAACAATACAATCTTCGGTATTAAAATGAGATAAGTCACTGTCCTTATGCCAAAGCATTTGCACTTCAAAACCAAGGTCCTTTTCTAAGGCATCTTGCATATCTCTATCGCAATTTGAACCAGGGAAAACCAATACGCCAAATTTCATAGTATTAAGCTTAAAATGTTGAGTAAAATTGATTTACAAAGGTACTTAAATAAGCTTTGCTAAAAAACGTAAATTCTGCACCTAAAAAAGGTGGTTATACACAATCAATCCCGCCGAAATCCAAAAAAAGAGATTGGGAATCATTAACTGTTTAGGGCTAGCATAACAAAAACTAATAAAACTTGCCAATGGGGCGATCATAATGGCAGAAGCATATAAAGCTTCCGAAGCAAATATGATTGGCTGAAAAAAAGTCACTACCAAGGTCAATAACATCACACCCCAGTATTTTCTTACCTGAATAATAAAACGATTTTGTTGATTCTGCCAAAAGTATAGACCAATTAACAGTTGAAGACCCATAAATGATAAAGCAACTATCAATTTAAAGTCCATTGTCAATAAAGGATTTTCCCAATCTAATTTGGGTAAAAAAGCAGTAAAGGCTGCGGCAGAATCTGTTAAAAAAACATAGGTGAAAATAAAGTAAAAAGGCAAAACAATACCCATAATCAATACCAACCATTCTGTCAATTTAAAAGGTCTAATGATGGCTAATGCAAAAATCACTACCGGAATTAAAATGGCAATTGGCTCATACAATAAAATAGAAAAACCAACAATCATTCCAATATTGAATTCCAGTGTTTTTGGTTGAGACTGATCGTATAAACGATTCAACTTGACTAAGATCCATATGATAAAAGCATTCGCAATTAAACCAGAACTAATGGCATCCCAAAAAGGAAACAACGCGGTTAAAATAACAAAAGTAAAAGCAGGTAAATAACTCACCTGTTGAAACATCTTAAATCGACTCACTAAAATATTTAATCGTAGCGCTTGTATGATCACAATCAAATGAAAAATGACAATGAGCGCCAAAGGCGGTAAAGGTTTGATATAATGAAACAAAAGATAAGCCAATAAACCATCCGCTGGATTCGCAATCACAATAGGTGGTTCTAAATAAAAATGAAAATGCACTGCAACACTTAATAGTACTAAAAAGAGCACATTGATATCGGACCTATCTCTAAATAAAAAAACCATGCTTACTGAATCGTGATTTTAGCAAACCCTAATTTTCCTTTTGATTGATAAGGCAGGATAGCTTCTTTTTCACTTACTTGTTTTAGAGATCTTGGCATCCACTCTAATTGTTTTTCTTTTAAAACAATCGGACTGCCCATCACGATTGAGCCAGAGGCATTTAATTGTTGATGCACTATTTGTTTTAAGCCTTTAGATTTCTGATAATATAAGAAATTTGTACCGGCAGCATTGTTCATTGTTCCATATCCAATAAACTGATCCACATTCACGTCGGATTGTTGTTTATCAATTGTTTTTACAGATTGAATATTTGCATTTGCATCAAATTTCAAAATAGCGACTTTGCCTGCAGTATAGGTTACAGAAGGGTAACCAAAATTCGCAAATGGATTCATCATCCAACTATTCCAACCCCATGGGCCCATGATACCCCAACCGCCTAATCCACCCCAGCCCCAAGGTCCCATCATACCCCAACCACCTAGTCCACCCCAACCCCAAGG
>JBMOFB010000114.1:0-3620 GCA_049314475.1 Sediminibacterium sp. | reverse complement strand
GTTGCATAACGAACTATATGTCAAACAACCAATTTAAGCGAGGGGAATTATACAGCGTCATCAATGGGGTTGCCTCTACTGCTGTTGCAAGAAGATTACAAAAGAATTTCCGCAATGCAGGATTAGAAATCACCATTGAACAATGGTCCATCTTATACCATTTATGGAAGGAAGATGGTTTGAGCCAACAAGAATTATGCACGCGTACATTTAGAGATAAAGCAAGTATCACTAGGTTGATAGACAATATAGAAAAATTAGGATTGGTAGAAAGAATCGCCTCTAAAGATGATCGAAGAGTAAATATGGTGTATTTAACTGATGCCGCGAAACCCTTACAGGAAGAGACTTACAACTTAGCCAATCAAACAATGAACGAGGCATTACAAGGTATTAGTAAAGAAGAAATTGAAATAGTGAAAAGTGTTTTTCAACGTGTATACGAGAATAGTAAATAATTAAATTATATTTTATGGCAGCAACAATCCAAGGTGGAGAATGGATCATTAAAGAAGTGAAATCCGAAGACGTTTTCATTCCAGAAGAATTCAACGAAGAGCAGTTAATGGTACGTGACATGTGTAGCCAATTTTTGGATACAGAAGTCTTACCGGTGGTTGAAAGAATGGACAAATTAGAGCCAGGTTTAATGCCAGGCTTATTAGAAAAAGCAGGCGAGCAGGGCTTATTAGGCGTTTCTGTACCAGAACAGTATGGTGGCATGGGTAAGGATTTTATCACTTCTACCATTGTAGCAGAATACCTAGGTGGAGGTTATTCTTTCTCTGTAGCCAACGCTGCGCACACGGGTATTGGTACTTTACCAATTTTATACTTTGGTACCGAAGCACAAAGAGCAAAGTATGTTCCAAAATTAGCAAGTGGTGAATACAAGGGTTCTTATGGATTAACAGAACCTAATAGTGGATCAGATGCATTGAGTGCAAAGACCACTGCAAAATTATCTGCTGATGGCACACATTATTTATTGAATGGACAAAAGTGTTGGATCACCAATGGTGGATTCGCAGATATCTATACGGTGTTTGCAAAAATAGATGGCGAGCAATTTACAGCATTCATTGTAGAGCGCGGCACCGAAGGTTTTACACAAGGACCAGAAGAGCATAAGATGGGCATCAAAGGATCTTCTACCGTACAATTGTATTTTCAAGATTGTAAAGTACCAGTAGAAAATGTATTAGGAGAAATTGGAAGAGGACATATTATTGCCTTTAATATTTTAAATATTGGAAGATTAAAATTAGGCGCAGCCACCATTGGTGGTGCAAGAAGAGCATTAACGACTACTTTACAATATGCAAAAGCAAGAGAGCAGTTTAAATTACCTATTGTAAAGTTTGGTGCTATCAGACATAAGCTTGCAGAGATGGCCCTTCAATTATGGGTAGGTGAATCAGCATTGTATAGAGTGGCAAAAAATATTGACGAAAAAGAGCACGAACTATTAGCAGCAGGAAAGGATTTGTCTGCAGCCTTATTAGGTGGTGCGGAAGAGTACGCCATTGAGTGTGCGATCTTAAAAGTGTATGGGTCAGAGGTATTGGATTTTGTAGTAGACGAAGGGGTTCAAATACATGGAGGTAATGGATACAGTGATGAGTATCAAATTTCAAAAGCATATCGTGATAGCAGAATCAACAGAATCTACGAAGGTACCAATGAAATCAACCGTTTGCTAACAGTGGACATGGTTTTGAAAAGAGCCATGAAGGGCCAGTTAGATTTAATGGGACCTGCCATGAACGTGCAAAAGGAATTAATGAGTATCCCAGATTTTGGGGACGAAAATGATGCACCATTTGCAAAAGAGCATCAAGCCATTGATAATTTTAAGAAATGTATTTTAATGGTAGCAGGTGCTGCAGTACAAAAATTAATGATGACCTTAAGCAAGGAGCAAGAGATCTTAATGAACATTGCAGATATGTCCATTATTACGTACCATGCTGAATCTGCCTTATTAAGATTAGAGAAATTAAGTAAAACAAAATCAGAGGCCGAACTAGCAGTACAAACTGCGATTGTAAAAACATATATCTATGATGCAGCAGACGCAATCAACAAAGCAGGTAAAGATGCATTGAATAGTTTTGCAGATGGAGATGAATTACGCATGATGCATATTGGATTAAAGCGCTTCACCAAAGTAGATCCATTTAATACCAAGGAAGCAAGAAGAACCATTTGCGCTCAGTTGGTAGCAGACGACGGTTATAAGATATAAGTAAGTAATGGATATTGATTTTGAATTGTAAGAACAAAAAAAGAAACAAACTATGGTATTCAACCATAGTTGTTTCTTTAATGCTTAAAAACCGAATTCCACCAACTATTTTGATTTGATATTCAAATTTGCTTTATCCATTTTGTTTTGTAAATAAGGAATACCAAACATATGGGTCCATCCAAATATGCGTAAGCCATTGGTAATTTTCCAGATCGCTTCTCTTCTGAAACTTTCTTTATCATCAGGTAGATGACTCACTTTTTCTAATGCATCAGATAAATCTTTTTGATTTTTATACGCATTAAAATCGAGTGGCAACTTATCTGTAATCAAATTTTGTGCACGTTTAATACCTTCTTTTAAGAAACTAAGATCTTTAGTAAACTCATAGCCAATTGACAGGCCATGTAATGTTGCCAATAAAGATTCCATTTGGTGATTGATGGAAGGATTGTCTCTCTGCCATTTTGCATGGGTAATTAATGCTTTTTTAATTTTATCATCCCCAGTCATTTGATAATACTTATACAAGCCATGTGAAACATAAATCTGAGAATAACCATATCTATCAATCACTAAACTTCCACCTTGGTCAGATGATTTTTGTAGGTCTAACATTATTTTTACACGATCGTTCAATTCAGTAAAATATTTTTCTTTCTTATTTACATCATAGATTTCAGATAAATTCCAAACAGATAAATACAATCTTCTACCACGTAAATCATGATCTCCCCAAATTCTTCTTAAATATAAATCACCAGTTTGTTCTGCTACATCAAGCGCTCTATGGTTACCAGTTAATAAATAAGAAGCGATCCAGCCCTGCACCCATACGTGGGCAGATAACAAAGAAGTAAAATGTTGGTTGGCGTGTCTTCTTCCCATTCCTAGATATGGACTTGCACCAATGCTGCCTTTTTCTTTATTGTCAAAAAAGTCAATTGAGTTATTGGTGTCTCCAAGGTATCTTTTTGGTGCTGGCCAGTGGATATTATCTACATCCATAGCGTGTGCAGAATTTGATTGAGCTGTAAGGTAATAATCTCTATTACCTGTTCTCATAAATTCCATCCACCACATGAAATCGTTTGCTGGTTCGTTATTGGTCCAAGTGTTCCACTTATTCTTAATGTAATAAGTTTGGAAGTCGCCATAGTTTAACATGCCATACCAAGGCTCCCATTTTTGGTTGAATTTCATCCATTCAAACTTGTAATCTAAAGCACGTTCTAATTCAGGATTTTTTTCTGAACGAACTGAAAAATCTCCATATACATTACTTTTTGAATACCATTCAGCATTTGCATGTGACACTGGCGGATCTAAAAAATAATTCAATTGTTTAAGAATTTCAGTATGTGGTGTT
>JBMOFB010000113.1:0-3623 GCA_049314475.1 Sediminibacterium sp. | reverse complement strand
TCACAAATACATTCGGTGCATCCCATACTTGGTTATTGCCATTCAATACAGAAGTTTTAGGATCTCTACCCATGCGTGCTGTACCCATTTCGTGGATACCTCTACCTGGTGTACCATCTCCTTCAAAACCTTGTACATTTTTAGCACCAGCGCGCTCTAACATTTCTTTTGCGTCTTCTAAAATGTCTTTACGCATTTTGATTTCGTTTTCTTTTAGTTCGCAATCAATGTTCAAGACATTCAATCCCCACTTATCTTTTTTCGTTTTGTCTAGAGTCACTTTATTTGTTTCATCTGGTAACATTTCACCAAAGCCCATCATACCAATAGACCATCCACCTGGCTCAGTCAGCGCATCTTTATATTTTCCACCAATGCTTACTTCTGCCACATCATGACCCCATCCTTCTCGGTTGGCTCCACCTTGGTAACCAAATCCTCTGATATAATCACGCTTTTCTCCATTGATATTTCTAAATCTTGGGATGTAGAAACCATTGGCACGACGACCAAATGTGTATTTGTCTTCGTAGCCTTCTATAGTTCCACCAGCACGATTGCCTAAATGGTGGTCCATTAAATTCTTACCAAGTGCATTACTGCTACTTCCCAATCCACCTTCCCAAACATCTGTAGCAGAATTCATTAAAAGCCAAGTACTATTTAAAGTAGACGCATTCACAAAAATGATTTTTGCTTTGTACTCAATTGTTTTATTTGTTTCTGCATCTAAAACTATTACACCTGTAGCACGCTTTTTATCTTTATCATATTTGATTTCTGTCACAATAGAAAAAGGTCTTAAAGTTAGATTGCCTGTTGCAACTGCAGCTGGTAAAGTAGAAGATTGTGTACTAAAATATCCACCAAACTGACAACCCAACCAACACTTATTTCTGAACTGACATCCTGGACGACCTTCATGTGGCACAGTAATATTAGCCGTACGACCAATGATTAAATGACGGCTACCTTTGTAAATTTCTTTAATTCTTGCAGCCACATCTTTTTCTACACATGTCAAATCCATTGGTGGCAAGAATTGTCCATCAGGTAATAAATCAATCCCATCTCTATTTCCAGAAATACCTGCAAATTTTTCTACATAATCATACCATGGCTCAATATCTTTATAACGTACAGGCCAGTCAACTGCGATACCGTCTTTTGCATTCGCTTCAAAATCCATGTCCGCCCAACGATAAGATTGACGACCCCACATTAGAGAACGACCACCAACATGGTATCCTCTAAACCAATCAAAACGTTTTGTTTCTGTATACGGATGATCCTTATCAGAACACCAGTAATCTAAATTTGTTTCGTTCAATGGATAATCACGCTTTAACACAGGATAATCTTCGATCATCTGTTGCGTTCTACCACCTCTGTGCGGAAAGTCCCATGCTTCTTTATCTGCATTCACATAGTCTTTTATATGTTCAATGTTTCTTCCACGCTCTAACATCAACACTTTAAGTCCTTTTTCTGTAAGTTCTTTAGCAGCCCATCCTCCACTGATTCCTGAACCTACTACGATTGCGTCATACTGTTGTTCGGCCATTGTAAAAAAATTTATATGTTATTATGATTGGTTTAAAAAGTAAAATTTAAATATCGCAAACAGTAACCGCTTGCTTGAGTGAACTAATTTTATCTGGGTTTGTTGCAATGAATTCATGTGCCACATAACCATTGTAACCAGTGGCTTTGATCGCACGCATGATGGCTGGGTAATTTAATTCCTGACGATCATCTAATTCATGTCTACCTGGCACACCCGCTGTGTGATAATGCCCAAAATAAGTATGACTATCTTGAATGGAACGAATGATATCTCCCTCATCTATTTGCATGTGATAAATGTCAAATAAAATTTTAAAATTCGGAGAGCCCAGTTGTTTGCAAAGCTCAATACCCCATGCAGACTTGTCCCCCATATAATCTTTGTGGTCTACTTTTGAATTGAATAATTCTATATGAATGGTCACTCCTTTTGCTTCGGCCAATGGCATAATTTGTTTTAGTCCTTCCACACAGTTTTTCAATCCTGTGGCGTCATCCATGCCATTTCGATTGCCCGAAAAACAAATTAAATTTT
The DNA here is from genome assembly GCA_049314475.1 of Sediminibacterium sp. Classification (GTDB taxonomy): domain Bacteria; phylum Bacteroidota; class Bacteroidia; order Chitinophagales; family Chitinophagaceae; genus Sediminibacterium. Next base: position 1,522 of record JBMOFB010000113.1, on the reverse strand, counting down.
TATACCCAGCGGCCGCTACTAAAGGGATTGCTTCCAAATAATCTTTGATTAACCAAGGATGATGTATTGGATTATTCCAGCCTTTAGTCAAACTAGTTTCACCAGCAGTATAACACATGGAACAGTCGATACCATATCTTTTTACTGTATCCCACTCGCTTGGTTTCAATAAATCAATGGCATTGAATCCGATGCGTTTTACTTCCTTACATAAATTGTCTAAACTCAAATCACTGTAACACCATCTGCAAACACTATGGTTGATATTGCCTTTTAAATTAGGCGCATCAATTGATAGATTGGATACGTTTTCTAATTGCGCTTTCGCTTGATTTGGTAACGCTAAGCCAGCAGCCATCGCAGCAGAACCGGATAAAACTTGTTTCAGTAATTTTCGTCTATTCATTGGTGAAGACATAGTAGGCAAGCATTAGATGCGTTTATAAATGTAGATTTATTTTTGCATTCTTTTCAAATATTTTCCCCGTAAAAAAGGGTTTTTTTGAGAAATAATGAGGAAATTGCTCTTACAATAAGCCAAACGTGTTATTTTGACACAATTAGCTTGGTTTAAGCTTAAAAACTCCCAATAAAATGAATAGAAAACTACGCATGGGTATGGTAGGTGGTGGTAAAGACGCATTCATTGGCGCCATCCACCGACTTGCTGCAAATATGGATGGACTCATAGAGGTGACTTGCGGTGCATTAAGTATCAATCCAGAAACTGCTATAGCATCCGGGGAGGCTTTATTCCTTCCTAAAGAAAGAACATATTTAACCTATGAGGAAATGATTACGAAGGAAGCGCAGTTACCAGCGGATGAGCGCATTGATTTTGTAACCATTGTAACGCCTAATTTTGCGCATTTTGCGCCTGCAATGATGGCACTTGAAAATGGATTTAATGTAGTGATTGAAAAACCAATCACGTTCTCATTAGAAGAGGCAAAATTATTACAGCAAAAACTAAAAGAAACAGGATTAATACTTTGTTTAACGCATACTTATTCTGGCTATCCAATGGTGAAGCAAGCAAAGGCAATGGTCCGCGAAGGCAAGCTGGGTAAGATTCGTAAGGTGTGGGTAGAATATCCACAAGGATGGTTAAGTAGACTGTCGGAAAGAGAAGGCAATGCACAAGCTGCATGGAGAACGGATCCAAAAAAATCGGGTAAGAGTTCTGTGATGGGTGATATTGGAACGCATGCTGCCCATTTAGCCGAATACATTACTGGAGCAAAAATCACTGATATCTGTGCAGAATTAAACACATTAGTAGATGGCCGTGCGATGGATGATGATGGCGCAGTCATGTTGAAATTTGATAATGGCGCAAAGGGTGTCTTGATGGCATCGCAAGTGGCTGCAGGCGAAGAGAATGCGTTAAAGATTAGAGTATACGGAGAGCATGGAGGCATTGAATGGTTTCAGCATGAGCCCAATTCACTCATCGTAAAGTGGTTAGATCAGCCAACTCAAATACTTAGAGCTGGGGCCAACTATGGCGCACATTTATCCA
>JBMOFB010000112.1:0-3730 GCA_049314475.1 Sediminibacterium sp. | reverse complement strand
CATGGCATTATAAGATCAGCTGGAACCCTAGAAACATCATTTTAGCAGGAAAAGCGGGCGCGATTTATCTAGAAAATGGGGAGACTGTTTCAAAACAATATCCTGAAATTTTTGATCAAGCACCTGAGGTGGACTTGCCCGGAATTGGTCATTTAGCGTTTTACCCCAACAGAAATTCTTTATCCTATATCGACACCTATCAATTGCATGGTTTAAAAGATTTTGTGCGCACTACCCTTCGCTATCCAGCATTTTGTGCTGGTTGGAATGCGATTGTTCAATTGCATTTAACAGATGAAACTGTGATTGACTTAGCTCCAAATACTAGTGTAAAAAATTGGTTTCAAGGACATATTCAACAGCATGGACTAGAAGATCTTCTTAAAAAATTTAATCAAGATTCAACTATTCAGGAACAACTTAAATTCATTGGATTATTCGATGAAATTAATATTCCAACTCAGTTTAATTCCAATGCAAGCATATTACAATGGTTGTTAGAAGATAGATGGAGGCTAGCAGCAACAGACAAAGATTTAGTGGTGATGTTGCATGAAATTGAATACAATATTGGGGATCGTCAATTTAAATTGGATAGTAGTATGGTTCTAAAAGGTGAAGATGCTATGAACACGGCGATGGCGACAACAGTAGGTTTACCATTGGCCATGGGAGTTTGCGCCTATTTAAAAGGTGAGATACAAATGACTGGTTTGCATATACCAATTGATGCAAGAATCTACCAACCTATCTTAAAAAGCTTAGCAGAAGAAGGCATTGTTTTTGAAGAAACCTTAACGGCATTTTAAACCTTAATGGCATATTAATTTATACTGAATCTTTTTTATTCAGCATTCCATTCACTTCCCATTCAAAGTCTAATTGGCGTTTATCTAAATTTGCTGCGGCTACTTTGACAACCACTTTATCCCCCATATTAAATTTACGACCCGACCTCGAACCCACTAAAGCATAGTCTGCTTCAATGAGTTTAAAGTCATCAAATTTTGACAAGCTAGCAATGGTCACTAAGCCCTCGCATTTATGCTCCACTGTTTCCACAAAGAAACCGAAACTAGCCACCCCACTAATGATGCCTTCGAAACTATGCCCTAAATAATCACGCATGAATTCTACTTGCTTGTATTTATTAGCAGCACGCTCAGCTTCCATAGCTGCTCTTTCTCGCATACTACAATGTGTACATTTTTCTTCTAAACCTTCATCATTCATAGCATTGCCCATTAAAACACTTTGCACAATTCTATGAACAAGCACATCTGGATATCTACGAATAGGTGAAGTGAAATGACAATAGTGTTCAAAACCTAATCCATAGTGGCCAATATTGTTGGTAGTATATACCGCTTTTGCCATGGTTCGAATACCCAATTGCTCTAAAACATGTTGCTCAGGTTTTCCTTTTGACGCCAACATTAAATTATTAAAGCTATGCGCGATATGATCGGGAGAATCAATATTAAAAGGGTATCCATGCTTTTTAGCAAACACTACAAAAGGGTTTAATTTATCCTCGTTGGGTTGATCATGCACACGATAAGGAAAAGGCAATTGTTCTTTTTTAACTTTCACATTGCCCATTTTTTCTGCAATCAGTTGATTGGCTTTTAACATCAATTCTTCGATCAATTGATGCGATGCTTTACTTTCTTTTACAGTAATTCCAGTTGGTTTTCCATTGGCGTCTAAAGTGAAACGAACTTCCTGAGAAGAGAAATTAATAGCGCCATTTTCAAAACGTTTTTTTCTTAAATTTTGGGTGTACTCGTGTAGCCACAAAATTTCCTCCTTATGGTCTCCTTCTTTCGTTTCAATAATTGTTTGTACATCTTCATAAGTAAAACGACGATCAGAAAAAATCACTGTTTTACCATACCAAGTGTGTACAATTTTACCTGCATCATCCACTTCAAATGTGGCTGAGAAAGTTAATTTTTCTTCTTTCGGTCTCAATGAACACAATTCATTGGAGATTCTTTCTGGTAACATTGGATACACTCGATCCGGCAAATAGACCGATGTAGCCCTTTCATAAGCTGCTTTATCCACTGCAGTACCTGGTTGCACAAAATGACTCACATCAGCAATGTGCACGCCAATTTCAATATGTCCATTGTCTAAATGTTGGAATGAAATGGCATCATCAAAATCTTTTGCATCCACAGGATCAATCGTGAATGTCAACACTTTTCGGTAGTCTTTTCTTTTTGAAATCTCTTCGGGAGAAATTTTATCAGATAATGTTTTAGCAAATGCCAAGACTTCTCCATCAAATACCAAAGGGAATCCAGATTCCGCCACGATCGATTTCATGGCCATATCATTCTCTTTCTCTGGCGTAAATATTTCTAATACTTCTCCTTCTGGTTTCTTATTTGAATTCTCCCATTTAGTTAGTTGTACAATCACTTTATCACCCGTCTTAGCGCCCTTTAATTTATCCATTGGGATATAAATATCTGGCATTGGATGCATGGTATTGGGTAAGAAGAAAGCATGGTGTTGCATAATCTGCATGGTGCCAGAAAAAGAAACTTGTTTTCTCTTAACAATCTCTACGACTTTACCTTCTTTCTTTCCAGAGCCTTGTCTTATTTTGGTGATTTTAACTCGAACTTCATCTCCTTTTAGTGCAGTATTGAAATCGGTTGGGAAAACTAAAATATCTTGCTCTAAACCTTGTACGATAATAAAACCCATGCCAGATTTTGCTATGTCTAAGACCCCTTTATACGTTGTCGTTAAATGGGTCTGTTTTGTTGTTGTTTTTGACTTCTTCTTGTCTTTTTTACTGTTCATTTGTTTTTTGATGGTATTTTGCTACAAAATCAATGACCAATTGATTAAATTCAGTTGCTTGATTGAAAAGGAAAAATGGTTTAATTGGAAGTACATACAATGGGATATCATTTAATTCATTGCTATACTTTATCAATCTAACCGCATCTTTTTCTGTAGTAAGGATCAGCTTACTCTTTGCTTTTATTTGTTCAAATTTATTACGCATCTCATTTAAATCATCAATCGAAAAAATATGATGATCGCTATAACTTAATTGATAATAAGTATGTGTGTGTTCGTGTATATAATTTTTTAAAGGAATTGGGTTTGCTATGCCACAAACCAATAAGACCTCATCACGCATAGTCAATACCCATTGGTCAGATGGGTTGTAAATATGGTAAGGCGTATCGTAAGCAATTGCTGTAAAAAAAACAGATTGATGTTGTGCTGGATAAAGTTTATCTAACACTTCTGCTTTATCGGCCTCAGTCATGTCCATAGGACATTTAGTCACTACAATAATATTAGCGCGTTTGGCTGATTTTCGTTCATCTCTTAAATCTCCTGTAGGGAAAAAGAAATCATCACAGTAGAGGTTATTATATTCAGTTAATAGAATACTAAAATGCGCTTCAATCTCACGATGTTGAAATGCATCATCTAGAATCACTACTCGCAAATCTGGAATGTCTTGAATCAATTGAGGTATAGCTTCAATTCGACGCTCTCCTACTGCAACGTTAACATTCGGGAATTTTAAATGAAACTGCATTGGCTCATCTCCAATTTCTAAAGCAGTAGATTGATCCCCGGCTAATGCATAGCCTTTGGTTTTTCTTTTATAACCCCTACTCAACGTGGCTGTTTTAAATTCATTAGAAAGTATTGTCAATAGGTGTTCAACCATCGGCGACTTCCCAGTGCC
>JBMOFB010000111.1:0-3749 GCA_049314475.1 Sediminibacterium sp. | reverse complement strand
CCACAATTAATACATTCATCTGTAATTTTGATTGCCATAAAAAATATTTAAATTTTAGTAACGTACTTTTGCTTACAAAGATATAACACAAGCATGAACTTACAAGCAAGAATTAAAGGTTTTGTCACCCTTGGACAACAACTCTCAGATACAAATAATACCCTATTAATTGAAGCAAAACTGACTGCTTATCAACAAAATGCATGGTTTTTACCTGAATTCATAGACCAAGCCATTCAACAAATAAGTGAGCAGTTTTTACAGGAAAAAGCCCTTATAGAATGGACCGCTGGGTATCCATCAATTGCTGACCAAGCCACAAATTTAAAAGTAGGGATTGTCATGGCTGGTAATATCCCATTGGTAGGTTTTCATGATTTACTAAGCACCCTGATTGCTGGACATACAGCGGTTGTAAAAAGGTCATCCAAAGACCAGGTGTTGATGGACTTTGTCATTGCCAGTTTAATTAAAATTGATCCTGCATTTGAAGCTCAAATCATAGTGCAAGAACAGCTTAAAAATTGCGATGCCTATATTGCTACTGGAGGCAATACTGCGGGCAATTATTTTGAATACTATTTTGGCAAATTTCCGCATATCATCCGCAAGAATAAAACATCTATTGCCATTTTAGATGGAACTGAAACTTTGGCAGAATTGGCTGCCCTTGCTGATGATTGTATGTTGTACTACGGGATGGGATGCAGGAATGTGACCCAAATTTGGGTTCCAGAAAATTATGATTTTATCCCATTTTTAAACGCCCTTAAAAAATACAATTACTTATTAGACCAACATAAATACAAGCACAATTATGATTATCAATTGGCTTTATTAATGATGGGTAAAAAATTGTATATGGATTCTGGAGGTGTGCTTATGAGCGAAAACCCTTCTCCATTTGCCGCAATTAGCCAAATTCATTACCAGCAATACCCATTGGGTGCAATTCCTACATTTAATTTGGACGAGATTCAATGTGTGGTGGGGAAAAACCAGCTTCCATTTGGTAGTTTACAAAACCCCCTTTTAGCCCAATATGCAGACGGTGTGGATAGTTTAGCCTTTTTATCCAGCTTGAAATAAATCCTAAAATAGGGAGTTATTCTATGGTGATTTTGTAAAATTGTCACGATTCGTCAACTCTTTTCTTTAATTTTTGTTAAACTCACTAATGGAATTTGTGCCATAATTTCAGCTACATTAAATTGCGAATCAATTGGTACAGATTTTGTAAAATTAAACTGAACTGATTCTTTTACATTAAAAAATATAAGAATGAATATGAACTTAAAAAATGTAGCAGCCATTATTGGTATTAGCGCAGTAACTACCGTGGCAAGTATGTGGGCTTATGGTAAAATTGTAAGATCCAATTCAAGTTTTGAAACAGATGGTAAACTACCAGCCAACTATGCTAGTTTTTTTAATGGTAGCGCCCCGTCCACTACTGTTGACTTTACGCCAGCAGCAAATGCTGCTTCCCCTGCGGTGGTGCATATTAAAACAAAGACCAACGCAAAGCAAGTGCAACAAAATCGCCAACCAAGACAAAGAAATCCTTTCTTCGATTTCTTTGGTGACGAGGACATGCTAGGTGATTTTTTTGGAGGTCCAAGAATTCAACCAGAACAAAGAGCAAGTGGTAGTGGTGTATTGATAACTGCCGACGGCTATATTGTTACCAATAACCATGTGGTGAATGGCGCCGATGAAATCAATGTAACGCTTAACAATAAAAAAAGCTATAAGGCAAAAGTGATAGGTGTAGATGCGAGCAGCGATATTGCCGTAATTAAGATTGAAGCGAGTGGCCTACCATATTTAGTATATGGGAATAGTGATGAAATTAAATTAGGACAATGGGTATTAGCAATTGGTTATCCTTTAAACCTAGATGTAACGATTACGGCGGGTATTATCAGTGCTAAAAATAGATCGATTGATATCAATTCAAGACAAAGCGATAAACCTGTAGAATCTTTTTTACAAACAGATGCAGCAGTGAACCAAGGCAATAGCGGTGGTGCCTTAGTGAACACCAGTGGTGAACTAGTAGGAATCAATTCCGCCATTGCCTCTCCTACAGGTTCTTATGCTGGCTATTCTTATGCAATTCCTGTGAACATGGTAAAGAAAGTTGTGACTGATATTGTAAAATATGGTACAGTACAACGCGCCTACTTGGGTATCTCTTATCCACAACAAGAATTAAGTGAGGAACAAATTAAGAAGTTGGAATCCGACTATAAAGTAAAGATTGGAGACGTACAAGGTATTGTGGTAACGGATGTATTAGAGGGAGGCGCTGCAAAAGCAGCTGGCATCAAAGTGGGTGATATTTTGACTAAAATAAATGGCGTTGCAGTTACATCCTCTCCAGAACTACAAGAGCAAATTGCTAAGTACAAGCCAAACGATAAAATCACCATCACTCTAAAAAGAGATAATAAAGACCTTACTTTAAATGCCACTTTAAAAGCTAAACTGGGCAATACGGATTTAGCAAGTAGTAGTAAAGCAGCTGAAAAATTAGGTGGAAAATTGGAAACCATTGATAAAGCCACTGCCGAAAAAAATGAGATTGATGGCGGTGTTGTAGTAAAAGAATTAGGCAATGGTATTCTTGGCAAGAGCAGGGTTGAAAAAGGATTTGTGATTACGCATGTGAATGATCAACCTGTAAAAAATACAGAGGAATTTTATGAAGCTTTAAAGAAATTATCTAGCGCTTCGGTTAAACTTTCAGGAGTGTACCCAGGCTTCTTTGGCAACTATGCGTTTATGTTGAATTTGAATGATTAAAACTTTCAATACACTCAATAAAAAAAGGCACTCTATTGAGTGCCTTTTTTTATTGTTGCTATTTTTATTTCAATTTCATTGACTGCCAAATGGCTTCTTTTTCTTCAAGACTAAGTTTGGCTAAATCTAATCCATTTTCTTTTGCATAGGTTTCCATTAATTCAAAACGATGCTTAAACTTCTTATTGGTTTTTTCCAAAGCAGTCTCTGGATCAATTTGTAAAAATCTTGCGTAGTTGATTAAACTAAACATCACATCTCCAAATTCTGCTTCCATTTTTTCTTGATTATTAGCTTCTATTTCTGCTTTTAATTCTCCTATCTCCTCTTCTACTTTCTCCCAAACCTGTTCTTTATTCTCCCACTCAAAACCCACTTGTTTCACTTTTTGCTGAATTCTAAATGCTTTAACCATTGCTGGCAAACTATTAGGCACCCCACTTAAAATAGTTTTAGTGCCATCCCCTTCCTTTAACTTTAGCTGTTCCCAATTGCGCTTTACATCCTCTTCGTCCTGCACCTTCACATCTCCATAGATATGAGGATGACGATGTATTAATTTTTTAGAAATGGCCTCAATCGAATCTTGTAAAGTAAAATGGCCCTGCTCTGTGCCAATTTTAGCATAAAATAAAACATGCAGCAAAATATCTCCAAGCTCTTCTTTGATGCCTTCCCAATCTTCCTCAATAATGGCATCAGTTAATTCATACAACTCTTCGATCGTATTGCTTCTTAAACTTTGTATAGTTTGTTTTTTATCCCATGGACATTTTTCACGAAGGGTGTCCATGATTTCAACGAGTCCTAAAAATGCTTTTGATAAATTGTCTTGGGGCATGGTTAAATAATTAACGTGAAGATAAACAATCTTCGGGACTGACAGTTTACTTCGGGACTGCCGTTTTTCGCTTTGCTCAAAACGTCTTCCTCGTGTATCG
>JBMOFB010000110.1:0-3754 GCA_049314475.1 Sediminibacterium sp. | reverse complement strand
TTTCTAATTGTTTTAATAAGCTTAATAAAGCGTCATCCACCTGCATTCTTCCAATGGCACCAGTTTGTTTGGTCACCCATTGACATTTCTTATGGTCTAATTTAAATGCACCTACTTCTTCTAAGTCAGCATCTTCGGAGCCCATATAGTATACTGGGACAAAATCATATTCAGGAAATATTACTTTTAAACTAGCTGCTAATTGAATTGCATGAATGATTTTATAAAAAAAGTACAAGGGCCCTGTAAATAAATTAGGCTGATGTGCCGTGGTCACCACAAAAGTGGAATCCTTTTTCAACAACGCCATTTGGTTGTTGACCGCATTTTCTTGTGGAAGATTGGCGTATTGTTTTGTCAATACATCAAACAATAAATTTCGATTGATAGGATGTTTTTTTCGGCCTTCGATCGCCGCTCGATACCCTTCAATATTAGGCGCATACTGCACAAAGTCAAGCGCTGTCCCTTTGCCCTCTAAATAATCATTGATTAGTTTAGAGAATACATGGGTTGAACTAAATGGGATATGCATACTGCTTTGAGACATCGTGGGCAAATTTCGGGAAAAATGCATTGATAAAGGCATTTTATTCGATATTGGAAGAAAAATAATACTTTTATAGTGCAAAAGATTACGCTCAAAAAACAAGTCCCTATGGAAACCTACGGTAAGATTCTCGTTATTGCTATGCCCCTATTTTTGTTATTGGTCCTATTTGAAAAATGGTATGGATGGCGCAAGGGCAATGATACAGTAAGAACGATGGATATGATTTCGAGTTTAAGTTCTGGGGTTACCAATTCTACAAAAGATGTTTTAGGTTTGAGCATTGCCATTATTAGTTATAGTTGGTTGGCGGAGCACTTAACTATTTATCAAGTGAAGTCTAGTTGGATGCTTTATGTGATTGCATTTTTAGCATTAGATTTTGCGGGCTATTGGGTACACCGATTAGCACATACTGTGAACTTTTTTTGGAACAACCATATTGTACACCATAGTAGTGAGGAATTTAATTTAGCCTGTGCATTGAGACAAAGTATCTCGGTGTATTTTAGGATTTATGCTTTTTTATTAATTCCTGCAGCGATGTTTGGTGTACCTCAAGAAGTGATTGCAGTGGTAGCGCCTTTGCATTTATTTGCACAGTTCTGGTACCACACACAACATATCAATAAAATGGGATGGCTAGAATACATTATTGTAACACCAGCGCATCACCGTGTGCACCATGCCATTAATCCAGAATATTTAGATAAGAACTATGGTCAAATATTTATTTTCTGGGATAGAATGTTTGGCACATTTCAAGAAGAAACGCCTGCAATCCCTGCTGTATATGGCGTAACAAGACCAGTACGTACTTGGAATCCGATCAAAATTAATTTTATGCATCTTTGGTTATTGATGCAAGATGCTTGGCACACACAAAGTTGGAAAGATAAATTGCGTGTTTGGTTGATGCCACTTGGATGGAGACCAGCAGATGTAGCTGAAAAATATCCAGTATATAAAATTGAAGATGTGTACCAATTCGAAAAATATGATACTCCTGCTTCAAAAGGGATGATTGTTTATTTATGGATTCAATTATTTTGCTTACTCTTATTGGTGAGTTATTTATTTGGCAATGTAGCAAGCATAGGACTTACCAATATGATGTACTATGGCTTATTCATTTTTGCACAAGTGTATGCTTTAACAGAATTCATGGACCGCAATCCTAGATCATTCGTCTATGAAGTAGTGAAGAATATGATTTGCGTTGTAGGCATCCTTTATTATGGTGGATGGTTTGGACTACAAAACTATTTTAGTGCAAGTAGCTATATTTTGATCGGATATTTTATTGCTAGCACATTAACTATGGCTGCTTTGACTAATCAACTAAGTCGCCCTCTAAATCATAGTCGTACGCTTTCGTAATTTTTACCATTACAAAATCACCTGGCTTCAATCTTTTATTGGTATTAATCACCACTTCGTTGTCTACCTCCACACTATCAAATTCAGTGCGGCCTAAATAACGACCAGCTTCTTTTTTATCTACCAATACTTTTAGGATCTGCCCTTCCTTAGATTGATTGATCTCTAGGCTAATTTCTTGTTGTACTTCCATAATCTCCTCGGCACGGCGTTGTTTCTCTGCTGCAGGCACATCGTCTACTAAATCATGTGCGCTAGTATTTTCTTCGTGGCTATAAGTAAAGATGCCCACGCGATCAAATTTATGCAATTGTAAAAATGCTTTTAATTCTTCGATGTCTTCCAATGTCTCTCCAGGGAAACCTGCAATCAAAGTGGTACGAATAGCAATACCTGGCACACGCTTTCTGATTTCATAAATCAATTCGGTCATCTCCTCTCTAGTGATATTACGACGCATGGCTTTGAGCATATTATTGCTGGCATGCTGTAATGGAATATCAATGTAGTTACAAATATTATCACGCTCACGCATGGCATCCAAAATGTCTAAGGGAAACTTAGAAGGATACGCATAATGTAGACGAATCCACTCCACGCCTTCTACATCTGCTAATGCGTGTAATAATTTTGGTAAAGCACGCTCTTTATAAATATCCAAACCGTAATACGTTAATTCCTGGGCAATTAACATCAACTCTTTAACCCCTTTCTTTACCAAGCCTTTTGCTTCATCCACCAATTGCTCGATGGTTTTACTTACGTGCTGTCCGCGCATCAAAGGAATCGCACAAAAAGAACAAGTACGATTACAACCTTCACTAATTTTTAAATAAGCATAATGCTGTGGCGTACTCAATAAACGCTCCCCCAATAATTCTGCCTTATAATCGGCATTCAATTGATTCAACATTAAAGGCAATTCCATGGTGCCAAACCAAGCATCTACTTCTGGTATTTCTGCGGCTAAGTCACCTCTGTATCTTTCGCTCAAACAACCAGTCACATAGACCTTATCTAATTTACCTTTATTTTTTAATGCTACTTGGTCTAAAATCGTGTTCACACTTTCTTCCTTCGCCTTATCAATAAAGCCACAGGTATTCACTACCACAATATTATGGTCTAACTTTTTATTTTCGTGCACCACGTCAATATCATTGGCCACCAATTGACCACTTAGCATTTCACTATCTACCAAGTTTTTACTACAACCTAGTGTGATGATATTGACCTTGTTCTGCTTTAAAGTTTTTGACTTCATAAAATATATTTAACGAAATGAATTCGTTATTTGATTTTTTTATTTATTGACTTCATTCGTGAAGTGAAATGTAATGTCTGGATTGTTGGTGATCTCTGTGTTTAAGAACCACTCACTTTGTGCTAAATACACGGGTGAACCATCTTTGTCTTCGGCCGCATTCTGTTGCTTATAACGCAGGAAGTCGTTCAATTTATTTTTATCTGTAGAAGTTAACCAACAAGCTTTGTAAAAAGGAAGTGTTCTGAATTCACAAGCAGCGCCATACTCCTGTAATAAACGGTATTGAATAACTTCAAATTGTAAGTCCCCTACGCAACCAATTATTTTTTTATTACCTCCAAACTGCGTGAATAACTGCGCCACCCCTTCGTCTGTTAACTGTTGAATCCCCTTTTCCAATTGCTTGGTCTTCATTGGATCCTTATTCACCAATTCTTTAAAGATCTCTGGAGAGAATGTGGGGATACCTGTAAAATAAAACTTTTCTCCTTCGGTTAAAGTGTCTCCAATCTTAAAATTGCCAGTATCAAAAAGACCCACCACATCACCAGGATAAG
>JBMOFB010000109.1:0-3761 GCA_049314475.1 Sediminibacterium sp. | reverse complement strand
TGGTCCATTCGACAAGAATTCACTTTAAATCACCGTAGATCACTCTAAATCATCATTAAAGTCGGATTTCCCCTCAAAAAAGCAATTTAAAGGCGTTTGAAGATGATTTAAAACTATAAAAACTGTGCGCAGTTTGATGCGCATTAGATATTTATTTGCTAATATTAGCAGGATATTATAATTTTGCTACGGCAAGATATTATAATTTAGGTACAACACGATATTATAATTTTGATACTGCAAGAAATTATAAAATTTAAAATATTTGTATGGCAACCCCTTCTGAAAAACTAGCGGCATCCCTTGAGATTTTAAAGGCCCTACAAGACAAAGGCAAGATAGCGATAAAACGTAGTGAGTTAACCAGAACGCATAAGGACAGGCTTTTGAAGAATGGTTTCATCAGTGAGGTGTATTCTGGGTGGTTTATTATTTCATCGCCAGAAAATAATGAAGGGGATAGTACTTCTTGGTATAGTTCTTATTGGAAGTTTTGTGCGCAGTATTTGAATTACAAATACAAGAATCAGTGGTGTATGTCAGCCGAGCAATCTTTAATGATTCATGCTGGCAATTGGACAGTACCCAAACAATTAATTATAAAATCACCTAAGGCAAATAACTTCAAGACAGATTTGCCCTTTGATACCTCTTTATTCCATATGAAGTCAAAATTGCCACTTAAGTCTGAAGTGGAAGTATTGGATGGTTTAAACGTATTGAGTTTGCCTAGTGCTTTAGTAAATGCATCTTCAAATACCTATTTACAAAATGCGACTGATATGCGTACCGCATTATCGCTTGTAAAATCCTCTTCTGATATCTTAAGTATTTTATTATCTGGTGGTCAATCAATTATTGCCGGTAGGCTTGCCGGTGCTTTCAGAAATATTAAAAAAGATAAAATTGCCGATGACATTATTAAAACAATGCAGGGTGTTGGTTACGATGTTCGTGCGTTAGATCCATTTAATGATCATTTAAATATTTCATTTTCTTCAAAAGAGGCATCGCCTTATGCCAATCGCATAAAAATAATGTGGTCGGATTTTAGAAAAGTGATTCTTGAAAAATTTCCTGCTGCTCCAGGTATGCCAAAAAATATAGAGAAATTTATTAGCAGCGTTAAAGAGATTTATGTTACAGATGCTTACCACTCCTTATCAATTGAGCGGTATCAAGTAACACCGGAGTTAATTGATCGTGTTAGAAACGGAAGTTGGAATGCAAAAGATAATGATGGAGATAGTAAACAAAGAGATGCAATGGCAGCTAAAGGTTATTGGGATGCATTTCAAATGGTAGAAAAAAGTATCCGTAAAGTATTAACTGGAGACAATGCCGGTGAAGTATTAGATAATGACCATGGTGATTGGTATCGTGCATTATTTGGTCCGAGTGTTGTTTCAGGTTTATTAAAGCCAGCCGATTTAGCTGGCTACAGAAATCATCAAGTGTATATTACAAATTCAATGCATGTACCTTTAAATAGTGAAGCAGTTAGAGATGCGATGCCAGTGTTAATGGGATTATTAGCAGAGGAAAGTGAAGCATCGGTCAAAGCTGTTTTAGGACATTTTATTTTTGTATTTATTCATCCTTATATGGATGGCAATGGTAGAATGGGAAGATTCATTATGAATTTAATGCTAGCATCTGGGGGATATCCATGGACAGTGATACCGGTTCAACAAAGAAGTAAGTATATGAAATCATTAGAGGAGGCAAGTGTGAATTTAAATATTTTGCCTTTTGTAGAATTCTTAAGTCATTTAGTGAATGAGAGCATGCAAGGAAAACCAGTTGCAAGCATTTCCTGAAATAAGGACATTTTTGGGATAAAAAAAGTGTTGTATAGTGCGTAGTCAAATGTAAATGTTGCAACTAAAGTATCTACTATGACTCAATTTTAACCTTCCATATTATTGGCAAAAACATCAAGCCCGTACTCACTTTATAACCTAATTTAGTACGGGTTAAAAAATTATTTTTTGGGGTAAATGATACAACGCGCTCGGTCTTATAAATAATTGATATTCAATATTTTATGACGAAAATAGGTCTTGGTCCACACTAATTAAGTATAAATACGTTATAATAGCATCATTTTATGATCTATAATTGTAGAGATAAGTAATAATTAAATATAATTTAAAAAGAATTTCGACTATTTCGTTTGTTTCGATTATTTCGTTTAATTTTATATCTTAAAGTACATCACTTATGAAAACCTTAGAGCCAATAAGAAAACCATCAAAATCAGAGCAAAGAATTGCCGCAGAATCTTATGAGACTTTGTTTTCGGTAGTTGAACACTTGAAAACAGATGATACTGAAATCGAATTTGATGAAACGAATCAAAAAATAAAATTACCTAAATCGGCCTTAAGACTTTTAACTGAAATTCTTAAATCAATGAGTGAGGGTAAGCCCATTTCAATAGTTCCAGTAGCTACCGAAGTGACTACTCAGAAAGCAGCTGAAATTTTAGGCTGTTCACGTCCTCATTTAGTCAAACTTCTTGAAGATGGATTAATTGCACATACAAAAATTGGTAAACATAGAAGAGTAAAATTTGAAGATATTGTGAACTACCAAATGAATATGAAAGAGCTCCAAAAACAATATATTGTTGATATGATGCATTCAGATGAAGAAACTGGACTTTATGATTCATAGTACTCGTTTCATAGCACTATTAGACACAAACGTAATTTACCCAATAATCAGTAGGGACTTGTTATTTTGGTTTGCATATTATGATCTTTATACACCAAAGTGGAGTAAAAATATATTTGATGAATGGCATGATGTAATGATTAGAAAAGGAGTGTCAGAGACTGACGCTTTAAAAAGAACAGATAAAGCAAATTTAGCCTTCCCCGATGCATGTGTAAAAAATTACGAAACTTTAATTGAAAGTTTAAAATTACCTGACGAGAAAGATAGACATGTATTAGCTGCAGCAATAAAGACCAATGCTGATATTATTGTGACAAATAATCTTAAAGATTTTCCAGCATCATATTTAGACGCTTTTGGACTTAAAGCTAAATCATTAGATGATTTTTTTACGGATATAATCGATCTAAATCAAGAAAAAGCGATAGAGGCTTTTAAAGAAATGGTGCTCTATAAAAAAAATCCTCCTCTTGACGCTTTTGATGTTTTAGATAAATTTAGAAATATAAACTTAAAAGATACTGCAAATTATCTTCACGCACTTTTATAATTTCCCTCCCTTCACCACCTCCCCTGGGCTTAACAACCTCGCATGATCCAATAGCTCCACAATTGCCATGGTTTTTCTTGTCTTTAAATCACTTAAACCTTTAATAATTGAGTAAGAGTCTTTTAATAAATAAAACACGTTAGTAGTAAGATTCAGGCTTTTGGGTTGGTTGTATAATTTAGACACTATTTGATTTTGATACAAAGCATCTATAGCTGCAAAACTCTCCACATGCGCTGCTATGATTTGATTACTTGTCAAATTGAGTGTTGGTTCTTTTTGAGCATAACACCATGCGTCTAATTGTTTAAATACTTTAGGGCTATTTTTTGTGATGAGGGTACTACTTAGTTGATACACAAATCCATCGACCTTCCAGCGCATGGTATTGTATAAGGCTAGTGCGCTATCCTTTTTTTGGGGATTGGTTTCATTTTTGATTTGAGTGGTCAAATACAGTTCGGTACTGTATTTAATTTCAATGAGCCTACTCATAAGGCCTTGTTGGGGCTGCGCTTGCGCAGCCCCA
>JBMOFB010000108.1:0-3785 GCA_049314475.1 Sediminibacterium sp. | reverse complement strand
AACAGGGATTCAGCGTTGTTTGAGGAAATAAAATTGGGTGTATATTGCATTGCATCATGTTGACTCATTTAGACATACAGAATTATATTTTAATCGATACTTTAAAGATTAATTTATCCAACCAGCTCTCTGTGATAACAGGTGAAACTGGCGCGGGTAAGAGTATCATTATGGGTGCCTTGGGTTTAATTTTAGGTGACCGTGCAGATAGTTCTGTTTGCCGCAATCCAGAAAAAAAATGTGTGATAGAAGGTACGTTTACACTTGCCAATAAAAATCAATATGCTGCATTTTTTGAAGCAAATGATTTAGACCTTGCCGACGAATTAATTATTCGTAGAGAGATGAATGCACAAGGAAAGTCTAGGGCTTTTATTAATGATACCCCAATCAATTTAACCGAACTTAGGCAGCTTACTTCTCAGTTGGTGGACCTGCATCAACAATTTGACACCCTTAGTTTGGGGGATACGGAATTTCAAAGAACCGTATTAGATGCACTCGCCAATGTGCAAAAGGATTTAGAAGTTTATCAAACCACTTTCTTTGACTGGAAAGCAGCGACCAAATATTTAAGCGAACTCATTGAACAAAAAGAAAATTTTGACCAAACTGTTGCTTATAAATCGCATTTATTAGAGGAACTTACTTCACTCAGTTTACAAGAGGACGAACTAGAACAGTTAGAGTCCGATTTGAAATTCATGGAAAATGCTGCCGAAATTAAAGCACAATTAACACAAAGCATCCATGCATTAGATGAATCCGACCAACCGATTTTGCAGCAGATTAAACAGATTGCAAATAACTTAGAAAGTATTGCAAAATTTCAACAAGATTTTGATCCATTATTAGCAAGATTAAAAGCGGCGCAAATTGAACTTGCTGATGTCACTAGTGAACTTCAAAGATGGCAGGATAAAATGGATATTGACGCTTCAAAAATTAGTGTCATGCAAGAAAGATTGTCTCAAGGATACCATTTACAAAAAAAGCATAAAGTACAATCTACCGCTGCCCTATTAGAAATACAAGACGGATTGTCAAAAGACCTTGAAGCTGTATTGCATATTGATGAAGCGATTGAGCACTATACCAAAAAAGTAGCAGCTGCGGAAAAAGCTCTAACCACATTGGCTGATAGCTTAAGTGACAAACGTAAAAAACAAGCAGCCCCTTTTACAAAACAAGTGAACCATTTGTTGCATCAAGTGGGTATGCCCAATGCGCAACTAAAAGTACAATTGGATACCGTTCCTTTTAATCAATTTGGTATCGATAAAATTGATTTTCTTTTTGATGCCAATAATACACAAAAGTTTGAGCCCATTAAAAAAGTAGCAAGCGGTGGGGAATTAAGTCGCTTGATGTTATGTATTAAATCATTGGTTGGAAAATCAATCGATCTACCAACGATGATTTTTGATGAAATTGATTCTGGTATTTCGGGTGAGCCTGCTAAACAAGTGGGTTCATTATTACAAGAATTAGGTCAAGCGCGTCAGGTGCTTTGTATTACCCATCAGCCTCAAATTGCTGCTAAAGGGCAAGCACATTTATATGTCTACAAAGTACAAGAAGGCAATACCACCCATACACATGTTCGTGCACTTGATGCAGCTGAGCGTGTGACCCATATTGCTCGAATGATTGGCGGCGACCCACCAAGTAAAGCAGCATTAGAACATGCCAATGAATTACTTGCTTAGCCTATATTAAGCTGACTGATTGGCTATTTTATAGGATATTATAATTATTTTTGCAGGAATTAAATAAACCCATAAAGATGGCATACAATTTATTAAAAGGTAAGAGAGGCATTATTACAGGCGCGCTAGATAAAAATTCAATTGCATGGAAAGTAGCTGAGCTAGCTCATGCAGAAGGTGCCACATTTGTGTTGACCAATGCCCCTATCGCAATGCGTATGGGAGAGATCAATGTACTAGCAGAACAAACCAATTCTAAAATTATACCGGCGGATGCGACCAATGTAGAAGAATTAACCAATCTATTTACACAGTCTCAAGAAATTTTAGGAGGTAAAATCGATTTCGTTTTACATTCTATTGGTATGAGTGTCAATATCAGAAAAAATATTCCTTATCCATCTTTGAACTACGATTACTATGCAAAAGGTGTAGACGTGTCTGCGATGTCCTTACATAAAATGTTAAGTGTGGCTTATAATATGGATGCTTTGAACGATCACGCAAGTGTGGTGGCTTTAACCTATGCTGCTGCTCAAAGAACGTATCCATTCTACACAGATATGGCCGATATTAAAGCATTGTTAGAGTCTATTGCTCGTAGCTTTGGTTACCATTATGGCTTAAGAAATAAAGTTCGTGTGAATACTGTATCACAGTCGCCTACTAAAACAACTGCAGGAACGGGTATTAAAGGTTTTGGAGATTTCTTTGATTATGCGGATGCGATTGCGCCTTTAGGAAATGCCTCAGCAGAAGATTGCGCGAACTACTGTATCACTTTATTCTCTGATTTAACGAGGATGGTAACGATGCAAAACTTATTCCACGATGGTGGATATTCTACGACTGGTGTAAGTGACTTAGTCATGCAAAAAGCCGGCATCACACAAGGATAAAAACTTACTCGCATTCAATTTTAACTATAATCCCCATTTTAAATAATTCAAATGAGCGACAAACAAATTAATCCAAAATTAGTAGAAGCAATTGGCTATTTTGGTTCACTACTTAGCTGTATTACATTTATTCCTCAGGTGTATTTAACATGGCAGACAAAAAATGTAGATAGCCTTAGCATACTAATGATATTGATTGTAAACTTTAGTTGTATCGTATGGCTAGTCTACGGGTATTTAATTCAAAGCAAACCTGTACTTATGGCCAATACCATTGTATTGACATTGAGCTTGATATTGCTTTATTTTAAGTTGACTTTTTAGAATATCATATTCGCGATTTAATAAAAAAAGTGACGCTATCTTTCTGCGAAAGCCTATGAAAAACCTAATTAAAAAAGAGCTAACACAAAGTGTAGCTCTTTTTTAATTGCTTTATTATTAGATACTAATATTTTTATGGACTTAGCTTTTCAAGCAGTCCATAAAATATTAGTACTCGTCTTCATTAAACATAAAGTCTTCTTGGCTTGGATAATCAGGCCAAATGTCTTCGATACTCTCATATACTTCGCCCTCGTCTTCCAACTCTTGTAAATTCTCAACGACTTCTATTGGGGCACCGCTCCTAATGGAGTAGTCAATCAATTCATCTTTGGTTGCAGGCCAAGGCGCTTCTTCTAAATAGCTGGCTAATTCTAGTGTCCAAAACATAGGGTTCTTTTTTGCAAAAGTAGCCGTATAAATGATATAACCAAATCTGATTTTTCTGAATCATGTAAACATTTTATTAATTTTTATCAATTTTCACCGGGTAATCGTAGGTTTGCACCATGGAGATGCAGCCAAAACTACTTGTAGCCAAAGATATATGGAAACAATATGGGACAGTACCCGTCCTTAAAGGCGTTTCCTTGGAACTATCCAAAGGAGACTTGGTTTCCATTGTAGGACCATCGGGTGCCGGTAAATCGACCCTATTGTACATTGTAAGTAGCTTAGAAAAGGCAGATAAAGGACAGGTTTTTTATGAAGGCGTTGCCATTGATCAATTGAATAACCAACAATTAGCCCATTTTAGAAATACACGTATTGGTTTTGTGTTTCAGTTCCACCACTTACTACCAGAATTCACTGCAATCGAAAATATTTCAATTCCTGGATGGATCGGAAAACA
>JBMOFB010000107.1:0-3841 GCA_049314475.1 Sediminibacterium sp. | reverse complement strand
ATTTTAGGCACATTGATATTGTTGTTTTTAATTGCACATATTTATCATTTTTGGACACCAAGTAGATTAGGTGGCATGGGTGGTATCAAGGCATTAGGCGAGGTTGAACACAATGGTGTGATCTTACATAATTTATATGCCGAGATGGATTTGGTGTTTACCAATCCTTACATTGTTGTTTTATATGTTTTAGCATGTGTTTCTCTAGGCTATCACTTAGCACATGGATTCCAAAGTGCTTTCAAAACAATTGGTGTTCATAATAAAAAGTACCATACTATGCTGACAAGTTTAGGTTATGGATTTTCCATTTTTATTTCATTGCTTTTTGCTATCATGCCAATAAGTTTTTATTTCGATTGGATTAAATAATCCTTCAACCAACAATATTTCATTAACTGATTGATAAAAGATTAACTATGTTAGACGCTAAAATTCCAAAAGGTGATCTTGATAATAAATGGGTAGATTACAAAGGCCATTGTAAATTGGTCAACCCTGCTAATAAAAGAAAAATGGAAGTGATTGTAGTGGGTACCGGTTTAGCTGGTGCTTCTGCTGCTGCTTCATTGGGCGAGATGGGTTATAAAGTAAAGGCATTTTGTTTTCAAGACTCTCCTCGTCGTGCGCACTCTATTGCTGCACAAGGTGGAATCAACGCTGCTAAAAACTATCAGAATGATGGTGATAGCATTTTTAGATTATTCTATGACACTATTAAAGGTGGTGACTATCGTGCACGTGAAGCCAATGTGCATCGTTTAGCCGAAGTAAGTTCAAATATTATTGATCAATGTGTGGCGCAAGGTGTGCCATTTGCACGTGAATACGGTGGATTATTAAGTAACCGTTCTTTTGGTGGAACACAAGTACAAAGAACATTTTATGCTGCAGGTCAAACAGGACAACAATTATTAATTGGTGCTTACCAAGCTTTGGAGCGTCAAGTAGCATTGGGTAATGTGCAAATGTTTGCACGTCACGAAATGTTAGACCTGGTAAAAGTAGACGGCAAAGCAAAGGGAATTATTGCACGTAATTTAGTAACAGGTGAATTAGAAAGACATTTTGGATATGCAGTTTTATTATGTACTGGTGGATATGGTAACGTCTATTATTTATCAACCAATGCGATGGGATCTAATGTGACTGCTGCTTGGAAAGCACATAAGCAAGGTGCATTTTTTGCAAACCCTTGTTTCACTCAAATCCACCCTACTTGTATTCCAGTAAGTGGAGACCACCAATCTAAATTGACTTTGATGTCTGAGTCATTAAGAAATGATGGTCGTATTTGGGTTCCTAAAAATTTAGGAGAAACTAGAAAAGCCAATGAAATTCCAGAAGCGGATAGAGATTATTTTTTAGAGCGTCGTTATCCAGCTTTCGGAAACTTGGTACCGCGTGACGTGGCCTCTCGTGCAGCCAAAGAAAGATGTGATGCAGGGTTTGGTGTTGGTACTTCTAAGCAAGCAGTTTATTTAGATTACGCTGCAGCGATTGAGCGTTATGGTAAAACAGAGGTAAGTAAAAAAGGCTTAAGTAATGTAAGCCAAGAAGAAATCATTGCATTAGGTAAAGAAGTGGTGAAAGAAAAATACGGTAACTTATTTGAGATGTACGCAAAAATCACAGGAGAAAATCCTTACGAAGTGCCTATGCGTATTTATCCAGCCGTGCATTACACGATGGGTGGCTTATGGGTAGATTATGAATTACAAACTACTGTACCTGGCTTATATGCATTAGGAGAAGCCAACTTTAGCGACCACGGTGCCAACCGTTTAGGTGCGAGTGCTTTAATGCAAGGTTTAGCAGATGGTTATTTTGTAATTCCTTACACACTAGGAAATAACTTAGCCGACGAAATTTACAACGCCCCTATTCCTACTTCACATCCTGCATTTGAGGATGCAGAAAAAATAGTTGCAGAAAGAATCGCTAGATTAAAAAATATCAACGGTACTCAAACTGTAGAAAGCTTCCATAAGCGTTTAGGTAAAATTATCTGGAACGAATGTGGTATGTCAAGAACGGAAGCAGGCTTAAAGCAAGCGATTGCAGATGTACAAGCATTGAAAAAAGAATTCTGGTCTGATGTAAGAATTCCTGGAGAGATCAACGAATACAATCCGGAATTAGATAAAGCAAACCGTGTAGCGGACTTTATTGAACTAGGTGAACTAATGTGTGTAGATGCATTAGCCAGAGAAGAAAGTTGCGGTGGTCACTTTAGAGAAGAATACCAAACACCAGAAGGAGAAGCATTAAGAGACGATGCTAACTTTATGTATGTTGCTGCATGGGAATTGAAAAATGAGCATGAG
This sequence comes from Sediminibacterium sp., assembly GCA_049314475.1. GTDB lineage: Bacteria > Bacteroidota > Bacteroidia > Chitinophagales > Chitinophagaceae > Sediminibacterium. Next base: position 1,514 of record JBMOFB010000107.1, on the reverse strand, counting down.
TGGTCATTACATAAAGAGGAACTAAAATACGAAGTCATCCAACCATCTCAAAGAAACTATAAATAATATTGCCATGTCACATACTACTATGAATTTAAATTTAAAAGTTTGGCGTCAAAAGAATTCTAAAACTGCAGGTGCTTTTCAAATGTACCGTGTCGAAAATATATCTGACGAGATGTCTTTCTTAGAAATGATGGATATTTTAAATGAACAATTGATCACTGAAGGTGGCGAACCTGTGGCATTTGACCACGATTGTAGAGAAGGTATCTGTGGAATGTGTTCCATGTACATCAATGGTAAGCCACACGGACCTTGGCAAGCCAATACTACTTGTCAATTGCATATGCGTGCATTCAAAGACAATGATACGATTGTAATTGAGCCATGGAGAGCAAATGCATTTCCGGTGATTAAAGATTTAACAGTAGACAGATCAGCTTTTGATAGAATCATTCAAGCTGGTGGTTATGTAAGTGTGAATACAGGTAATGCAGTAGATGGTAATTCATTACCAATCGAAAAAGCAAAAGCGGATGAAGCATTTGCTGCAGCGATGTGTATTGGTTGTGGTGCTTGTGTAGCAGCTTGTAAAAACAGCTCTGCCATGTTGTTCTTAAGTGCTAAAGTAGCCCACTTAGCCTTATTACCACAAGGTGGTCCAGAAAGAAAAACGCGTGTAACCAATATGGTGGCACAATTAGATAAGGAAGGCTTTGGTGCATGTACCAACACTGGTGCTTGTGAAGCAGCTTGCCCTAAAGAAATTTCAATAGCGAACATTGCTCGTTTAAACAAAGAGTATATCGTAGCTGGTTTAACCTCTGAATAATAGTGGCGAATCCCTATTTCCAGTGTAAACAATTTATCGTGCATCAGGAACATACTGCAATGAAAGTATGTACTGATGCATGTTTATTTGGTGCATGGTCTGCCGCAGATGCACAAATACAAAATGCAAAAAAGATACTAGATATTGGTTCAGGCACAGGTTTATTAAGTTTAATGTTAGCACAACAATCTAATGCACATATAACAGCCATTGAAATTGAAGCTAGTGCTTTTGAACAAACCAAAACCAACTTTGAATTAAGTGTATGGAAGGATAGATTAGATGCAATTCATAGTTCTATTCAAGATTATGCATCTAACAACGAGCAGACACTATTTGATTGCATCATTACCAATCCACCTTTTTACGAAAGTGATTTAAATTCACCTGATAATGCAAAAAATTTAGCTGCACATAGTACTGCATTGCCATGGGATGTTTTGGCAGAATCTGCTGCATCTTTTTTACAAGACAATGGTGCTTGGTATGTTTTAGTGCCCACTTTAAGGGCTTATACGATGCAAAAATTGGCTATGCATTATGGACTACAATTATCCGAGGAATGCTTGATGTACAATGATGCAAAGCATCTACCCATTAGGGCTATGTTAAAATTTGTAAAACAAAAAGAAGCTACAATTCAAAGAAATAAAATTGTCATCAAAAACGCGGATCAATC
>JBMOFB010000106.1:0-3846 GCA_049314475.1 Sediminibacterium sp. | reverse complement strand
AGATCGCATTTCAGGAAGCAATGCTAGTGATAAGAAAGAAATTTAAGAAAGACTTGATGCCAGTCTTAAAATCAGAAGAAAGAGTGAACCTGGCTTTAAAAGTAGACAGAGACCTTTTAAATAAAATGCGCAACGAAATGATGCGCAGAAAAAGACAGATGTAATTCTTTTGTGGTTTGGTTTTGAGAGCATTAGCCGGGGGGCTAATGCTCTTTTTTATTTTATAAGTTCTAAATGGTATTCTTGTATCAATGCAGGATTTTCTGGACTTAGCGTAAAACTTAATTTTAAATTTTGTTTAGCTCCTTGCAATATACAATAGCCTCTCAACTGATTCTGGGCAATCATTTTTCCTACCAATTGAATTTTTCCTGCTTGTTCAAATAGTTGTTTCGCTTCTGATTTTAATTCATCCAATAAATAATCGTCAAAAAAGTTTTCAGCAAAAATGGCTGGAATATTCTCCCAAGTTGGAATAACTTGAACGAGTTCTTTTTGTCTTTGCGCTAGAATTGGAGATATAGCAACCATTCTTGGTTGAAGCTTTGCTATTTTAACCAAGGTATCTAATACAATTAAATTCATAGTGGAAGTTGGTGCATAAGTATGGTTGGCAAAAAAGATCACGCCCAATCCATATTCAGGCATAAAACGCCAATTACTTCCAAAGCCAGGTAGCCCGCCACTATGCCCAATACTTGTTTTTGCTTCGGCATCATGCATCCAATTTAATCCATAGCTATAACTACTTGTAGTGGCTAATTTTTTTCCAGATGGAAATTGATAGCTTGGATTGAGTCCTATGAAAGTATAGGGTTGGTGCATTTCTCTTACAGTGCTTCTTTTAATCACTTTATTGTCTGGATCGTTGCGCTCTGGCCATGCGGCTTGATGCAAAGCAACATATTTTGCAAAATCATCTATCGAAGTGATCATCCCACCCATCGCTCCATAAATACCATCTTTTAGTAAGGGCACGTTCACCCAATTTCCTTTAATGGTACGATAGCCCTTCGCTAAATTTTCTTTAGAAATTGTTCTGTATTCATAAGTAGTATGCTGCATGCCTAAGGGGTCCAAAATGGATTGCTTGATATAAGCATCATAAGTCAAACCTGATACCTGGTGTATGATGTAACCCAACATCGCAAAACCAAGATTGCTATACTCATAATAGGTCCCCGTCGTATTTGAAAAGGAAAGTCCTTTTTCTATTAATGCAATTAAATCTGCTTCTGAATCATCTAGTTGTCTATCTCCCCAAGGATTGTCTTCGGGAAATCCAGCCTGATGAGACATTAAATGTCGGATAGTGATGGGCGCGCCATCCTTAGTCAATACTTGGCCTTTCATTGCAGGAATATATTGATCAATAGGATCATCTAGTCTTAATTTTCCAGCATCTCTTAATTGCAAAATAGCCATGGTGGTGAAGCTTTTGGACATAGAGGCTATACGGAACATTGTCTGGTCATTTGCCGGAATCTTATCCTCGATATTCGCCCAACCAGCTGCTTTTTTATACAACAATTCTCCGTCTAATACAATGGCAAAAGCATAGGCTGGAAAGTGGTGCTTTGTTGCATATTCTTTATATAAATCTTCCACAAGAGGCATGGCTGCTTGAAGTTTTGCCTTCCTATTTTCATCTGCAAATAAAGCAGGCTTAAACTGATTAGTGGTTTGAGCAAACCCATTGATGCAGGTCAATTGAGCTAAAAATAAACTTGTAAATAGGGCTGTTTTCATAGTCGTGTATTCATCACAAATTAGGTTATAATTCAAAAAAATGTGCTAATTTTCTATACTTAATATATACAATATGCGTAAACAACTTTTTTTAGTATTGCTTGCCTTGCCCCTATTGATTTTTGGTCAACAAAAAGCCAATTATGATTTAGCTGCAAGATTTTCTCCAAAGAAATTAGATAAGATGATTTTCAGTTTATCTGTTGATCCTCATTGGTTAAAACAATCCAACAAGTTTTGGTACACTTACGAAACAAGTGAAGGAAAACAATGGATGATTGTAGACCCAGTAAAAAATGAAAAGAAGGCGATGTTTGACAAAGATCAACTTGCGGCATCTTTGACAAGAATCATCAAAGACCCATTTGATGCACAACATCTTCCAATTGACTCTTTAAAGTTTATTAAGGATGAGAACTGGATTCAGTTTGAAGTAAAAAGAAGCCTTGAAATAGATAAGCCAGGTACTAAAAAAGATGCGAAGGCAGAAAAAGTTAAAAAAGTATTTTACTTTGAATACAACCTGAATACGGCACAATTAAATGAGTTAGTTGGATTTACTAAGCCAAAGAGAAAACCAAGCTGGGCCAATATGGCACCAGATCAATCTAAAGTTGTTTTTGGTCGTAACCACAACCTATACTATATGGACAAAGCCAATTATGAAAAGGCTTTGGCGAATGAAGACGATAGTTCGATTGTTGAAACAGCCATTACAAAAGATGGTATCCAAAATTTTGGTTGGCATGGTGAAGGTGGAGGCATGATTACCACGAATCCCTATATCTGCGGATCCAATTATTTAATGAAGATGGGCGACTTCCCTAAAGGCGAATGGCAGGCCATATGGGATGGTTTATTTTGGCGCTTTTTATCCAAACAACGCGTTGTTTTTTCAAAAAATCCAAGATGGGCAATGCTCTTAAGTACATGGGATAAAATGCCGGAAGAAAAAAGAGCAAATCATTTGAAAAACGCAGAACAATTTTTAAAAGCATTAAAGTAAAAGAATAGTACAATGGGAAAAGAAACTTTGATCAATCCAAGACCAGCAGAACCTATTTTAAGATCTGAATGGGTCGAGAAAGATAGAGACCGCATTATTGAAATGGCTTGGGAGGATCGTACGCCATTTGAAGCGATTCAATTTCAATTTGGATTGAGTGAAAAAGAAGTCATTGAATTCATGCGCGCCAACTCAAAGCCCTCTAGTTTTAGAATGTGGCGTAAACGAATGGCTTCCAGAAAAACCAAGCATGCTGTATTAAGAAATACGGATGTCATCAGATTCAAATGCAGTCGTCAAAAAACGAGTGGGAATAAAATATCAAAAAGATAGCGCGATGAATCATCGCGCTATCTATAAATTAGAATCATTTTTTAGGCTTCTGCTTCTTACACCCTTCACTACAGTATTGCACCTCATCCCAACACCTTTCCCATTTTTTGCGCCAACTAAATGGACGGCCACAGGCTTTGCATATTTTTTCTGGCAGATCTTGTTTTTTAACTCCTTTCATGTGATAATAACAAATTACCTTACTAATTGTTGAGGCTTGTTTTTAATTCATGCCGCTCTAACTCACAATTGGTTGTTGAGCAGTAACCCACTCATTGATACCACCGCTATAATTGGCAATATTGGTATAGCCTTCTTTAACGAGTAAAGAATAGCCAATTGCAGCCCTATCGCCACCTTGACAATGCATAATTACGGGCTTATCTTTTGGAACTTGATCTAAGTTTTGCAATAAAGTTCCAACAAATATATTTTTGGCACCTGCAATATGCCCGCTATTGAATTCAGCAACACCTCTAATATCTATTATTTCAGCATCCTTATTCGCTTTTACTGTATCAATCGTAACCATATTAGATTGTGCTAAGGTTCCAGTATATACTAGGCTAATTTTTGATGCATCTACAAATCCGAAAATATTATCTAGACCAATACGCATTAATTTTCTTGTCAAGTCATCCATTTGATGCGGCTCTGCCACTAAAATAAATTGTTCGTCATAAGAAATAAACCAGCCCATCCAAGTGGCAAATGCATTATTGCCTTGAATATTGATGCTACCTGGAATGAATCCATTT
>JBMOFB010000105.1:0-3922 GCA_049314475.1 Sediminibacterium sp. | reverse complement strand
TCTATAAAATTTGCACTGATATTTTTTTGACCAGGTTTCTCTGTAATAGTTGGAAATGAAAAGTGAAGATCGGGGTGCATCAACTGATTTGCGCGCTGGTAAGCAGGCAAGTCTGCAATGGCATCTGGTTGGTTGTAAGTATGGACTTGCTTTGTAAGTGCATCCGGGTCTGCAAATAGATCCAATACTTCGTTGGTTGTAGCAGGGGAACTCACTAAATATTGCGCAAATGCAATGGCAAGTGGTAATGCGCCGGATCCTTCTGGTCCCACAAATAATAGTGCATGGCTCAATCTTTGGTGTTGAACCATCTCTACTAATTGGTGCTTTAATTTTTCTTGGCCAATAATATCGCGCAATAACATGCAGCGAAGATAGGATTTCCTATGGTAAGGGACTTATTTTAAGTAAGTCAAAACAGCGTCACTATCTGGTTTTACATTGCTCGGAAAGTAAGCCAACATTTTTCCATTTTCATCCAATAAAAATTTATTGAAATTCCAACCAATCGTCGCATCTAAGACACCATTCTTTGTTTTTTGAGTCAACCATTGGTAGATTGGAGATTGCGTACTACCCTTCACGTCTACTTTATCTGCTAGCGGAAAATTAACACCATAATTTTTTTCACAAAATTCAACGATTTCTGCATTCGTGCCTGGTTCTTGTCCACCAAATTGATTGCATGGAAAACCAACGATCACTAATTTGTCTTTATACTGACTATACACTTTTTGCAAAGAGGCATATTGAGGCGTATAACCGCATTGGCTTGCTGTATTCACAACTAAAATCTTTTTTCCTTTATATTTTGAAAAATCAATTTGACCCCCGTCAATACTTTTAACTTTAAAGCTATGGATGCTTTGAGCATTTGTAAAAAAGCTGCAAGCAATGAATAAAAAACTTAGTATCGTTTTCATAAAAGATATTTGAATGTTTGTAGTAATAAATATAACAAGAAATCTGCTGAATGGTTGACGGGGTGGTAGATTATTATTAAAATCATTCATTGATTCATTTGTTGATTGAATCTTTACTAAATCCTAGACTAAAGGGTATAGGCAGCAACTGCAACCGATATGGAAGCGGGGGATCCAGCCATCAAGCTAGTTATAGCTGCTTCTAAAGTGGCCCCAGTTGTAAGTACATCGTCCACTATTAATACGTGCTTCCCTTTAATAGAATCTGGATATTGTATCAAGAATAGGTCTGGAACTTGCTGTAGTCTTGCCTTTCTATTCTTCTTTGTTTGAGAATTGGACCAACTTTTTTTGATTAATACATCATGAACAATGGGCCTGTTCCAAACCTGTTGCATGCCCAATGCAATAATTTGACTTTGATTGTAGCCTCTGCTATTGATTTTGGAATTTTGAATTGGGATAGGAATGATTAAGTCAATTTGCTCAAATTTTTCCTCTGCTGCAATGGCTTCTCCCATTAGACGTCCTAATAAAATACCTACTTTTTTATTGTGCTGGTATTTTAATTGCGTAATCAGTGTTTGCACTAAACTGTCTTTTGTGAAAAACAATAAAGCACCTGCATGTTGAATAGCTACGCGCCCCCAAAATATTTTTTCAATTGGATTTTCATTGATACTAAAAAAATCAGTGGAGGGTAAATTCTGAATGCATGGTTTGCATAAGGGTACTCCTTTTTCAACTAGATCTGTGCCACAACCAAAACAAATTTGAGGGTACAATAAATGCAAAAAAGCATTCAGGTAGTTTAGTATACCGTTAAAAATTTTCAAGATTAGAAAAATAAACGATACGCTTCGTCGACTCTTTCTACAGGAATAATTTCGATGCTATGTTTTTTTGTATCAATGCCTTTGGTGTTGAATCCAGAAATAATGATTTTTTCAAATCCTAATTTTTCTGCTTCTGCAATGCGTTGTTGAATTCTATTCACCGCACGAATTTCTCCATTCAATCCAACTTCTCCAGCGAAACAAATACCCTGAGGTAGTGGGATGTCTTCGTAAGAAGAAAGTAATGAAAGAATGACTGCAAGGTCTAAGGAAGGGTCTTCTATTTTAAGTCCTCCAGCGATATTTACAAAAACATCTTTCATTCCAAACGCAAACCCACCGCGCTTTTCAAGCACCGCTAATAGTAATTGTAATCTCCTTAAATCAAATCCAGTGACTGTTCTTTGAGGCGTACCATACACACTTTGAGTGACCAATGCTTGCACTTCGATCAACAATGGACGCATCCCTTCCATTGCTGCAGCAATCGTACTTCCACTTAATGAATCGTTTCTTTGTGCAATTAAAAATGCAGACGGATTGGTCACCACTTTCATACCCGTTCCAGTCATTTCATAAATTCCTAATTCGCTCGTGCTACCAAATCTATTTTTTAGAGTGCGCAACATTCTATAGGCATAATGACGGTCTCCTTCAAATTGCAAGACCGTGTCCACCATATGCTCTAAAATTTTTGGTCCAGCAATAGAACCTTCCTTAGTGATATGGCCAATTAAAAAAACAGGTGTGCCCGTTTCCTTTGCAAATCTTTGAAATTCTGCAGCAGTTTGTTTGATTTGTGAAATACTGCCTGCCGCGGCATCAATTAAATTGGATTCAAGTGTTTGGATTGAATCCACAATGACCACTGTTGGTTTTAATTTTTTAATGGCTTTAAAAATGGCTTGCGTATGCGTTTCCGTCAATAAATAAAAATGATCATTGTCAAGGCTTAATCGGTCGGCACGCATTTTGATTTGCTGAATACTTTCCTCTCCACTGATATATAAAACAGTTTGATCCTTCATCATTAAACCTTGTTGTAAAAACAAAGTACTTTTTCCAATCCCTGGTTCACCAGCAACTAGTACAATAGAACCAAGCACAATCCCTCCCCCTAAAACACGATTCAATTCTGGATCTGAGCTGTCAATTCTCTTTTCTGACTGACTTTGGACTTCATTGATGGCAATGACTTCGGTCCCTTTTTGGGTCACAGCATAATCCTCCCAGGTAGCTGCGTTGCCCTTGCCCTTGTCAATCACTTCTTCTGTAAAACTGTTCCATTCATTACATGCAGGGCATTTGCCAGCCCATTTTGCAGACTCATAGCCACAATTTGTACAAAAAAAGGCAGATTTTGACTTACTCATGGGGTAAAGATACCTGGATTCTCATTTTTTTTCTAAGTAATTGCCGAAAAAACCTGACTTTTCTTGTTACAGAAAAGTCCAAATCATAACCAAGTATAATTTCCTTTTATTATTTATATAAAAATAATTTATATATTAAATAAAAAATTTCAAAAAACATGTAACAATTTGATAATAGTATTAAATTTTTGTTAAATTGCCTTTCAATCCAATATGGTTTTTTCAAAAAAATAAATTCTATGATGAAAAAATTTTTTCTATTGAGTTTTCTTGCGTCCTTTCTGATGATTGGAGTAGCAATAGCTCAAAACACAACAGTCAATGGTAAGGTTACCGACGAGTCTGGTACTCCAATTGCAGGTGCGAGTGTACTTGTAAAAGGAACTAAAACAGGGGTCAACTCTGATGCACAAGGTAATTTCACTATTGCAGTTCAAGCAAACAAAGTATTAGAAGTAGTAGCAGTTGGTTACGAAAGCCGTCAGGTTTCTACCAATGCGAAGTCTTTTTTAATTGTACTGAAACAGGATGTAAAATCACTTTCTGAGGTGGTTGTGACTGGTTTCGGTGGATCTTTGATTAAAAAAGAATTAACAGGTAATATTGCCCGCGTTAAAGGTAAAGATATCGAGTACATGCCAACACCAAGTGTGGATGCGGCATTACAAGGTAAAGCTGCGGGTGTATTCGTAAATAGCCAATCTGGTAAATTAGGTCAGGCAGTAACAGTGCGTGTAAGAGGTAACTCTTCTATCTCTGCATCTAGCCAACCTTTATATGTATTAGATGG
>JBMOFB010000104.1:0-3939 GCA_049314475.1 Sediminibacterium sp. | reverse complement strand
CTGGACCTAGTCCAACAAAAATACCACCGTTTGCAATCGCTATTTTTGCTTGTTGTACTTGATAAGGTACTTCGTTATCTTTTGCATACATGAAATCCTGAACACGATTGACCCATGTACCAAAACGTCCCCAGTTCTTTAATGACTCCGCAACAACTGGTTTATTTGAATCAATTGAACCCTCATTGGCATTATGTGTCGCAATCGCTACACTAATTATAATTACAATTGGGATCATTGCTACTCCAATCGTTAATAAAATATGTTTAAAACTGACTCTGCCAATAAATAATAAAAGTAGAGAAGTGGCGCCTGTCAATAATGCGTTTGATAAATTTGCAGGCATGATTAAACCACAGATAATGAATACCGGTATAATCACTGGTAAAAATCCTTTCTTAAAATCCTTAATGACTTCTTGCTTCTTACTAAGTACCCTTGACAAGTACATAAATAAGGCCAGTTTGGCTATATCACTACTTTGTATGGTTAAATTAATAATGGGTAATTTAATCCATCTACTACCTTCATTAATTTTTGCTCCAAAAAATAAGGTATAAATTAACAAAGGCACAGAGAGTATAAATAAAATAGTTGCCACACGAGAAAAAACAGTGTAGTTCACTCTATGCAAACCAAAGACTACTAACAAACCAATTAAAGTAAATATAATCTGTTTGAACAAATAATAACTTGTATTACCACGATACATTTTATAAGCCAAAGATCCTGTTGCACTATACACTACTAATATAGAGATCAGTGATAATAAAATAACTAAACCCCAGATATATCTATCCCCTCTAGTTCTTTGATCTAGATGTTCTCTCATTCCCCCTATTGAGGGCATTTGAGAAAATAAATTATCTGTCGTTTCTTTGAACATGATTATAATGCTTTAACGCTTTCTTTAAATTGTTGTCCTCTGTCTTCATAGTTTTTAAATAAATCAAAACTTGCGCAAGCAGGACTTAATAAAACCACATCCCCTTTTTCGGCTAATTTAAAGGAAGCATTCACTGCATTTTTTGCAGAATCTACTTCGATAATTTGTGCAACTTTATCTTTAAAGAATTCAATCATTTTTGCATTATCTGTACCCATACAAACAATTGCTTTAACTTTTTCCTTCACTAGGTCTGCGACCAATGCATAATCATTGCCTTTGTCTACGCCACCTAAGATTAAAACGGTAGTCTTTTGCATACTCTCTAAGGCATACCATGTACTGTTCACATTGGTTGCTTTACTGTCATTGATAAAATCAACACCTTTGACTGTTGCAACAAATTCCATTCTATGCTCCAAATTGTGAAAATTACTTACTGCTTCACGAATTTTCTCTTTTCGGATACCTAAAGTGGTTGCAGCAATACTTGCAGCCATGGTGTTGTAAGCATTATGTTTGCCTTTTAAAGCAAAATCATAAATACTCATAGTCACTCTTTCTTCTTGGATTTTTAACATCATTTGTTCGTTCTTGATGTAGCCTCCTTTTTTTAATTCTTGTTTCATAGAAAATGGTAGTAGGTTAGTATTAGTAGTTAGTAGTTCTAGATGTTTTACAATGACTTCGTCGTCTATACAATAAATAAAGCAGTCTTGCTCTGTTTGGTTCTCTATTATTCTAAACTTGCTTTTGATATAATATTCAAATTGATAATTGTATCTGTCTAAATGATCTTCTGTGATATTTAATAGAATCGCAATATCTGGTCTAAAGGTTTTAATATCATCTAATTGAAAAGAACTCGCTTCAATGACATATAATTTTTTAGGATCTTCTGCAACCTGTCTTGCAAAAGAGAATCCAATATTGCCTACGATTGCTACATCTTGTTCGGCAACTTTACAGATGTGGTATAATAAAGAGGTCGTTGTAGTTTTACCATTGCTTCCTGTAATCGCAACAACCTTACTTTCTCCTTTATATCTATAGCCAAATTCAATTTCACTAATCACTGGTATACCCTTTGCACGTATTTGCTTCACCAATTCACTTTTCTCAGGAATCCCTGGGCTTTTCATGACTTCATCTGCAGCCAATATTCTTTCAACATCATGCATTCCTGATTCAAACGCAATCCCGTTTGCTTCCAGTTCGGCTTGAAAAATTGGTTTGATAGCACTTGCATCAGATACAAATACATTGTATCCCTTTTGCTTTGCTAGCAAGGCAGTTCCAACACCGCTTTCTCCTGCACCCAATATGACAATATTTGTTGCCAATTTATCTTGTTTTTAAGGTTAGTATAGAAGTGATAACTAATAGGATGGTGATGATCCAAAAACGAACGGCAATTTTACTTTCGTGAAAACCTCTTTTTTGATAGTGATGATGCAAAGGACTCATCAAAAACACACGACGTCCTTCTCCATACTTTTTCTTTGTGTACTTAAAATAACCCACTTGAATAATGACACTTAAATTTTCAATTAAAAACACCCCACAGAAAATTGGAATCATTAATTCTTTACGAACTATGATAGCTAATGAAGCAATGATGCCTCCTAGCGCCAGACTTCCTGTATCACCCATAAAAACTTGAGCTGGATACGCATTGTACCATAAAAATCCAATACAAGCACCCACGAATGCACCTACAAAAATGGATAATTCTCCTAAATTAGGGATGTACATTACGTTTAAATAATCTGCAAAAACATAGTTACCGCTTACGTAAACAAAAACCCCCAAAGCTGCACCTATAATGGCGCTTACACCTGCGGCCAAACCGTCTAAACCGTCTGTAATATTTGCACCATTGGATACTGCAGTGATAATAAATGTGACAACTAAGATGTAGACAATCCAAGTGTATTTTTCGGCACCTGGACCCATCCAGCTGATTAGTTTACTATAATTAAATTCATGATTTTTTACAAATGGAATCGTTGTGATAGGTGTTTTAACTTTTACAAAACGACGCTCTTCTCCATTAATCGTTCTTACAACCACATTGGCACCCTTTGCAATTTTTTCACCCTTTGCTAAACTAGCTGCTACGTTGGTCGATATTATTTCACGCTCCACGGTCACTGAATTACTAAAATATAAAGTCACTCCAATGATGATACCCAGTCCAACTTGACCAATGATTTTAGAAATGCCTGCTAATCCATCACTATTTTTCTTTTTATAGGATTCCCCTTTTTCTTGTGCATCTTTTCTTGCACGGATCTTAAAATAATCATCCAAAAATCCAATCAAACCCAGCCATACCGTACACAATACCATCAATCGGATATATACTTTATCTAAGTTGGCAAATAATAAAGTAGGTATCAACACACTCATTAAGATAATGATACCACCCATGGTAGGTGTGCCTTTTTTTTGTTGCTCACCTGCTAATCCTAACTCTCTCACAGTTTCACCAATTTGTTTTCTCTGTAAAAACAAAATCATTTTTTTACCATACACAGTTGCTATGAACAAGGACAATAAAATCGCCATGGCAATTCTAAAAGTCAAAAATTGAAACATACCAGTACCAGGTATATCAAATGACTTGTCTAACCATGAAAATAATTGATACAGCATAGGGAGTTATTTAGCAAATGAGTTGAAAATGTTTTGTAAAATTGCCTTATCATCAAAGTCCTGTTTAACCCCTTTGATATCTTGGTATTTTTCGTGACCCTTTCCTGCAATCAAAATAATATCTCCAGGTTTTGAAAAATTTACAGCTGCTTTGATTGCCTCATAGCGGTCTACAATGTTGACATACTTTCTTTTTGCAGCACTGCTTAATCCTAGCTCCATATCCTTGATAATTTGATTGGGATCTTCTGAACGAGGATTATCACTTGTAAAAATGACTTTATCACTTAAGTCACAAGCTACCTGCGCCATGATTGGTCTTTTTGTTTTATCTCTATCACCACCACAACCCACCACCGTTATAACTGTTTCTCCTCCCTTTTTTAATTTTGCAA
>JBMOFB010000103.1:0-3948 GCA_049314475.1 Sediminibacterium sp. | reverse complement strand
GTATTTTATTCCCACATAAGTGCGGAAGCGCCAAGAATGGCGGCGTCTGATTCTTTCAAATGACTGATTAATATTTTTACTTTATTCTGGAAGATCTCAATTAAGTTGGCTTCCATATGTTCCCTTGTTGGTTTTAAAATCATATCACCTGCTTTAGTCAATCCACCAAATAAGATAATGGCTTCTGGACTAGAGAACATCACAAAATTTGCTAGTGACATCCCTAATATTTTTCCAGTAAATTCAAAAACTTCTTTTGCAATTTCATCTCCCTTAACAGCGGCTTCAAAAACATCTTTTGATGTAATTTCATCAATTTTTTTTGTCCTTAAAACACTTGGACGATCTGTTTGACTTAAAATTTCTTTAGCAGATTCAGCTACACCTGTTGCAGATGCATAACTTTCTAGTGAGCCTCTTTTACCTGTGCCATGGTGCATTCTACCATCTGGAATAATCACTGTATGTCCTAATTCTCCAGCGAATCCATCATACCCATAAATTAATTGTCCGTTTGCTACAATACCACTTCCCACACCGGTGCCTAAAGTGATCATTATAAAATCCTTCATGTCTTTTGCAGCACCATACATCATTTCGCCAACTGCAGCTGCATTGGCATCATTGGTTAATTTAACTGGGATTTTAAATTTATCCTGCACCATTCTTGCAAATGGAATAATACCCTTCCATGGAAGGTTAGGGGCGTATTCGATGTTACCTGTATAAATATTACCGTTTGGAGCGCCAATACCAATGCCTTTAATGCGACCAAATCCACCCACTTTTTCTATCATTTCTGATAAATGTATATACAATTCATCTATGAATGCATGCACTTGAAGATGTATTTTAGTAGACATCTCGCTAGAGAATAAGACATTACCATCTTTATCTACAATTCCAAATTTTGTACCAGTTCCGCCGATATCGACGCCTACAACATATGATTCCATAAATGCTAATTTAAATTTTAGTGTCCACCACTTGTTTCAGTTTCTTCGTAATTAATACCTTGTTTTTTTAATATGCCTTTTACTGCAATGGCAAAAAAGACTAAGTAAGCAAAACATAAAGCAGGCACCCAGAATGAATTGTGAATACCATAACCTGGTTGATCTAAATGAGAAGATTGCAAGTAGTCTGCTATTTTACCTTGAATAGGTGGGATAATGCCACCACCTAATATCATCATAATTAAAAAAGCTGAGCCTTGTGCGGTATATTTTCCTAACCCTGCAACAGATAAAGAAAAGATAGAAGGCCACATGATAGAACAAGCCAATCCACCTGTTAAAAAGGCGTAAGTTGCCACAGTGCCTTTTGTAAAAATTCCAAGTACCATAGCAGTTACACCTACTAAACTAAAAATTAATAAGGTCTTGGCTGGCTTATTTTGACTTAAGTAGAATGCAATAATTTGAATGAATACACAAATGATATACCAATACAATGGACTCATGTCATATTGTGCAATGCTATTTAATGCAATCACGATTCCGAATGCAATAATTGGTACAATGAAAGTTAAATATTGTTGTGTTTTCTTTTTGAAATCAAATGCACTGATGGCGCCTGCCCAACGACCAATCATCATACTGCCCCAATACATAGAAACATAAGGTGCAATGGCAGAAGAAGAGATACTTCCAAAATCTGCTTGTTTTAACAATTCACCTAAGTTGGATCCAATGGCAACTTCAACGCCTACATACACAAAGATGGCTAACATCCCTAATACCAATTGAGGATATTTCATCGCGCCCCATCCTTTTTCATTTTTTTGTGCTGTAAAATTAGCGGCTAATAAGCCGACTACTACAGTAGCTAAAGCACCAAGAAGCCATTTCATTCGATAGGTTTCTAAATCGAGTCGACCAATATCAGTTAATGTAGTTGGATCAATTTTATAACTATCAAAAATTGGAACGAATAAAGCAATTAACACACCCGTCATAATCACCAATAAAGACAAGGCTTTTCCAGCTGGTTCCATTGTCTCATTTGAAATACCTGCAGGTACTTTTTTAGAAAAATGAAATAGTGCAGCAGCTGCAATAAATAATCCACCAACAGCGGTATATAAAATAATGACTTTATCTAAACTCAATTGTTTGATTTGTTCGTCGGTAATTGCAGCGGCAGATCCAAATAATGCAAGTGCTACTACAATTGGACCAATGGATGTTCCGAATGAGTTAATACCGCCACCTAAACTAACACGACTGGTTCCAGTGGATGGATCACCTAATGCAATGGCGAAAGGTTGGGCCGCAGTTTGTTGTAAGGAAAAACCAAGCGCTACTACGAATAAACCAACCAACATACCTGTAAAAGTATTGGCATTGACTGCGACAATCATTGCCGCCGCACCAATGGCAGAAAATAGTAAACCGTATACAATACTTTTCTTATAGCCCCATTTACTAACAAGGTCTTTTCCTCCTAAAGCACCATATGCAAATAAGCCTAGTGCACCTATATAATATGCAAGATAAAATGCAAAATCAATCAATTGACTTTGAAACTGATCTAGTTCAAAATAGTTTTTACAAAATGGAATAAAGACACTGTTTCCAGCTGCAATAAATCCCCAGAAAAAGAAAACCACAATAAGGGTGGTCAATGCACCAGTATTGGTAGGTTGTTTTGTTTGGCTCATAGCATTCATTTGTTTAATCGATCCCCAAAATACTCAATTTTATTTAATCCTTCGCAACTAAAAATGAATGAATCTAGCTAGTATTTAGTAAATTGAATGCAATTATAAACATCAAGAATGAATACAGCGTATACTGGTGAAAAAGTTAAGTTGAGTTTCTGGCAAGTTTGGAACATGTGTTTTGGATTTTTTGGAATCCAATTTGGATGGAGTTTGCAAATGGGCAATATGAGTGCGATCTATGAGTTTTTGGGCGCCTCCCCAGATGAGATTCCAGGATTGTGGTTAGCAGCTCCAATGACTGGTTTGATTGTTCAGCCCATTGTAGGTTATTTTAGTGATAGAACTTGGCATCCAAAATTAGGTAGACGTCGCCCATTTTTTTTAATTGGTGCAATTTTAAGTTCTGCATTGTTATTTGTGATGCCCAATTCTCCAACAGTGTGGATGGCTGCAGGGGTGTTATGGGTTTTGGATTCAAGTATTAATATCACCATGGAACCTTTTAGGGCATTCGTAGCAGACAATTTGAATGAAAAACAACGTTCATTTGGTTTTGCAATGCAGAGTATGTTTATAGGATTGGCTTCTTTCATTGCAGGTTACTTGCCACAATTATTAGCAAATTGGTTTGATGTCTCTAGAGACAAAATCAATGGTTCTATTCCACAGAATATTTTAATGTCTTTTTATATTGGTGGAGCGGTATTCTTTCTTTCTGTTTTATACACCATTATCAGGAGTAAAGAATATCCACCTTCTAATCCCTCTAAAACAAGTGATACTTCGACGCCTCAACTAGGATTAGTTCAAGAAATAGTAGCTTCTATCAAACAAATGCCTGTGCAGATGAAAAGACTCGCGTTGGTTAATTTCATCACTTGGCCTGGTTTATTTTTAATGTGGTTTTATTATAGTACTGGTGTTGCAACGCAGCTTTTTAAGGGTGATCCAACAAACAATAGTGAAGTCTATACATTAGGATTAGAGCATGCTAATACGACTTCGGCAATTTTGAATTTAGTCACTTTTGCTTTCTCCTTTACATTACCATTTTGGGTAAGTCGTATTGGTAAAAAATATACACATACCCTTTGTTTATTGATTGGAGGCCTTGGATTGGTTTCGGTTTATTTTGTAGATCAGCCTAATCTTTTATACGTCAGTATGGGCTTGGTAGGTATCGCATGGGCGTCTATATTATCTATGCCTTATTCTATGCTATCTGGTTATATTCCAGAACAAAAAATGGGAATGTATATGGGTATCTTTAATTTCTTTATCGT
>JBMOFB010000102.1:0-3977 GCA_049314475.1 Sediminibacterium sp. | reverse complement strand
AAGATTTCACAAAAAACATTTAATTGTTTTACCTGCTTCACCTCTTTGATTTCAAAATAGCTCCAAGTACTTTCTTTCTGAATTTCAAAGCCAACAAAATCCATCTTATATTTTACACCACCCGCCTGCAAAGCCAGTTTCTTTTGCATGTACAAGTTGATGTATTTATTGGCTTGCTCTTTTTGATTTGCTTGGCTCAAATCCAATTTCACATTGAATTCTTTTTGAATCATTTTCTCTAAATCATCTGTATAGGTGCGCGCACTTATTTCTATTGTGGCGTCTTTTGCATTGTGTTCAATTTCTACCACTGAGATATAAAACGGGTGCATTGCAGTCAGCATCCATACCATCCAATGTTTTAAACCAATCCAAGCCATAGTAGTTTATTTTGTGGTTACAAAGGTCTTCATTAATTTAACACCAGAAAAATTCATTTATGGACGAGCTATTTTTGTATCTAAGACTTGGTTTCAAGCATATTATTGATTTAGGCGGGGTAGACCATATATTATTTGTCTTGGCATTGACCCTGCGTTATGTTTGGTCGGATTGGAAAAAGATTTTGATTTTAGTAACTGCTTTTACGATTGGGCACTCCTTAACACTTGCCTTAAGCACCCTTTCTGTATTGGATATACCCGTTAATTGGATTGAGTTCTTAATTCCTGTGACCATTTTGATTACTGCAGTTTCCAATTTTTGGGTCCAAGATTTTGAATTTAAACAACGCTTCTCGGCCCATTATGGGTTAGCATTATTTTTTGGCCTAATCCATGGTTTAGGGTTCAGTAATTATTTAAAAAGCCTCTTGGGCAAGGAGGATTCCTTGTTAGGGCCCTTGTTTTCCTTCAATATAGGACTTGAAATAGGACAAATTTTAATTGTAATGGTGATTTTAGGGCTAACTTATTGCTTGGTATCCCTGCTTAAATTGCCTAGAAAAATGTATGTGCGGTATGGTTCTATCCTTGTGATTTGCTTATCTTTACGTATGATCATCGATCGGTTCGGATCTCTTTAAACCTCGAAAAAGAAACAACAATGAAGAAATTATTGTCATTTGGTATCATGTGTTTGACTGTCTTGACAGTTATGGCGCAAGATATCCGCAACAACCCAGGTTCTAACCATGGAAACAAGTTTGAACAATTGGGTACTATCTTACCAACGCCAAATGAATACAGAACGGCGAGTGGTGCTCCAGGAACAAAGTATTGGCAACAAAGAGCTGACTACGACATTAAAGCAACTTTAGACGAAAAGAATTTAATGTTGCATGGTGCCGAGACCATTACTTATTTCAACAATTCACCTGATGTATTAACTTATATCTGGTTACAATTGGATGAGAATGAGCATAGCACAACAAAAAATGCTGGATATCCAGATGGTAGTTCATTGGGAAGAGGCATGAGTCCTACAATGATTGATAATTTAGAAGAAGCAAAAAGCGATAATGGTTTGGGTGTGAATATTTTAAAAATCACTGACTTATTAGGCGCTAAATTAAAGTACACCGTGAACAAGACAATGATGCGTGTGGAATTACCAACAGCATTAAAGCCAGGTCAAAAATTTGCTTTTAAAGTAGATTGGAATTATAAAATCACAGATAGAATGACGGTAGGTGGTAGAGGTGGATTTGAGTTCTTCCCAGAAGACGGCAACCACTTATTTACAATGGCACAATGGTATCCTCGTCTTGCAGTATATTCTGATTTTCAAGGTTGGCAACACCACCAGTTTACTGGAAGAGGTGAGTTTGCTTTGACTTTTGGTAATTATAAAGTGGCGATCACTGTTCCAAGTGACCACGTAGTCATGGCGACCGGTGCTTGTCAAAACTATCCTGCTGTATTGAGCCCAGCTCAATTGGCTAGATGGAATAAGGCACAAACTTCTGCTGAACCAGTTGAGGTGGTGACTTTAGAAGAAGCTAAGAAAGCAGAAAAAACAAAAGCAACAACTCAAAAAACTTGGGTATTCAATGCAGAAAATGTACGTGACTTTGCTTTTGGATCAAGCCGTAAATTTATCTGGGATGCCTTAGCTGCAAATGTAGAAGGCAAGAAAGTAATGTGTATGAGTGCTTATGGAAAAGAGGCGTATGGTTTATACCGTCCTTTCTCTTCTAAAGCAGTAGCACACACTATTAAGACTTATTCTAAGTTCACAATTCCTTATCCATATCCTGTAGCACAAAGTATTGAAGCATCTAACGGTATGGAATACCCAATGATTTGTTTCAACTATGGCCGTACCGAAAAAGATGGTTCGTACACAGAAGCCACTAAGAATGGCATGTTGGGTGTAATCATCCACGAAGTAGGACATAACTTCTTCCCGATGATTGTGAACAGCGATGAGCGTCAATGGTCTTGGATGGATGAAGGTTTAAATACTTATGTTGAATACTTGACAGAAGAATTGTATGACAATAAATTTCCAAGTCGTCGTGGTCCTGCATTTGCAATTGCTGATTACATGAAATTGCCAAAGGATCAATTAGAGCCAATCATGACGAATAGTGAAAACATCATTCAGTTTGGTCCAAACGCTTATGCGAAGCCTGCAACTGGTTTGAATATTTTACGTGAAACAATTATGGGTCGTGACTTATTTGATTATGCATTTAAAGAATATTCAAGAAGATGGGCATTCAAACATCCAACACCTGCGGATTTATTTAGAACAATCGAAGATGCAAGTGCCGAAGATTTAGATTGGTTTTGGAGAGGTTGGTTCTACAGCATCGATCCAGTAGATATTGCGATTGATACTGTGAAGCATGCAGTATATGACCCTTCAATTACAGTTCCAGCAGCAAGAACAATGGGCCCAAGAGGTTTGTCAAAACCAGAAGTAAATAGCTTTGAAGACATTTCAAAAATCAGAAATAGAAACGATAAGTCAATTGTATTCTTAACAGATGTAGATACCACTTTACGTGATTTCTATTGGAGATATGATAGAGGTTTAGAGCCTTATGATTCTGCTACGAAGCAACCAGCAATGGCAATGCCTGCAGCTGAAGGTTTAACAGATGCGGAGAAAGTAAAATATGCAAGTGCTAATTTATATGAAGTAAGTTTCATCAATAAAGGCGGATTGGTGATGCCAATCATTCTTGAATTTACTTTTGAAGATGGTACTAAAGAAACACAACGTTTACCAGCACAAATCTGGAGAAAGAACGAGAACAAAGTAACTAAAGTGTTCTTGACTAGTAAGAAAGCGGTATCTATTCAATTAGATCCAATGCGTGAAACTGCTGATATTGATGAGAGCAATAACAAATGGCCAAATGTAGCTGCGCCAAGCAAGTTTGCTTTATTCAAGTCTAAAGGATTTACGAGAGGTCAATCAATTGGATTGTCTCCAATGGCTGCAAGTCAAAACAAAAAATAATTTGAATTTATTTCAAAGTAAAAAGCCGCTTCAAAATTGAAGTGGCTTTTTTATGCGGTAAATTTTAGAATTTAATTTTTCTTTTTTGGATCATTCCTAATATGATTAAAATGATATTAAGAGTTGTAGCATTAAGTATGCGCCGCTGCTTTATAGTTCTTCCATTTGGTAATCGCAGCTTCCATATCCAAAGGCAATGGGCTATCAAAGCGCATCATCTCCTCGGTGGTTGGATGAATAAAACCAAGCGTAGCGGCGTGCAATGCACATCTAGGACAAGCATCAAAACAATTATCTACAAATTGTTTGTACTTGGTATAAATAGTACCCTTTAAAATTCTATCTCCTCCGTATTCTTGGTCATTGAATAAAGTATGTCCAATATGTTTCATGTGCACACGAATCTGATGTGTTCTACCTGTTTCCAAAACACATGATACTAGTGTAGTATAGTTGTAACGCTCTATCACTTTGTAGTGTGTGATGGCATGCTTACCAACTTCGCCCTCAGGGTAGGCGTCAAACATTTTACGAAAAGTCTTATGCCTTGCGATGTGCGCATTCAC
>JBMOFB010000101.1:0-4063 GCA_049314475.1 Sediminibacterium sp. | reverse complement strand
CCAATGAATGAGCAAGAATTAAGGAACCTGATGTATACTGCTCAATTACCTGCAACTGATTTACCATTTGTGATTCGTTATCCAAGAGGTGAAGGCGTGATGGTGGATTGGAAAAAACCTTTTGAACAATTAACTATTGGACAAGGTCGCAGGTTAAAAGAAGGTAAGGAGGTGGCGATTCTTACTTTTGGTCATCCTGGCAACAACGCCCAAACTGCTATACGCAATTTAAGACTCGAAGGCATTGATCCTGCACATTATGATATGCGTTTTGTCAAGCCTATTGATGAAGCATTATTGCACGAGGTATTCCAAAATTATCCCCTTGTTGTGACTGTAGAAGATGCAACGGTGGTTGGTGGATTAGGTTCTGCTGTATTGGAATTCATGAATGCACATAATTACCATAGCCAAGTGCGCATTTTAGGCATACCTGATACGATTGTTGAACATGGTTCTGTAAAAGAATTGCAACAAGAATGTCATTACGATGCTATGGCGATTGCCAATGCAGTAAAAAATCTTTTAGGAAAATCGGTGTTGGTAGAGGGATAATTAATTCAAGCTAGGATCAAAATCACCTTCATCTTCTGGTGCATCTGCAAATGTACTTTGATCAAACTTTGTTTCGTAAGAATCGGTTTGTTCAATGTATCCCGGCTCTAAATCATCTTCTCTATTTTCATTCCACTCTAAGATGAAATTATTTCGTCCTTCTCCTACCAATAATTTCATGTATTTCTGTTGTGCTAATTCTAAAATAGATAAGAACAAGAATAAAGCGTGTACACGGTCTTCACAAATATCAAATACTTTTTCGAAAGCAACTGTCTGTCCCTCTTGCACCAATGTAAGCAAATAAGTACGGCTGCCTTCCATCGTATAATTGTATCGAACAACTGTATGAACAGGTTTGTTTTGACGTTCGTGCACTCGGGTCATGACTTTCTCAAAAGCTTTCATCAACTTAAATAAAGTCACTGTCTGTAACTCTGTGCCTTCGGCCGCTTCTTCTCCTACCAATGACATTTCTTGTTGAATATTACCACGCTTCAGCATCAACATTCTCATGGCTTCTAAGTCGGCCATTTGAACTGCTGCTTCTTTGTACTTTTTATACTCTAAAATTTTATCAATTAATTCTTGTCTTGGGTCTATCTCATTTCCTAAGGCATCGATCTCTTTTCTTGGCAATAACATTTTTGCCTTGATACGCATTAAGGTAGAAACGAATAAAATAAATTCACTACTTAATTCAATATTAAGCTTGTCTTGTGCATGAATAAAATCTAAGAAATCCTGTATGATTTTAGTGATCTGGATATTGTAAATGTCCATCTCATCACGCTCAATAAAGAACAATAAAAGGTCAAAAGGACCTTCAAATTGGTCCACTTTAATCGAATAATTAGTATGCTGGCTCATCCTTGCAAAGAAAGTGATATTTATTCATTTTTTAGCCAAAATGAGGCATCTTTGTTCAAAACCAAGAAGGATGCATCAGAAGTGGACCAACTGGCTTGTATTTGCTTTATTATCTATCGTATGGGGTAGCTCCTTTATCTTAATGAAAGAGGGTCTAAAGGCCTTTACACCTTACCAAGTCGCTTCGCTTAGAATGCTTTTTGCAGGACTGGTTTTATTGCCGTTCGCAATCAAGGCATTCCGAAAAATACCGAAAGATAAAATGGGCATCGTGATTGTTTCTGGCTTGATTGGTAATTTTATTCCAGCCTATCTTTTTTGTATTGCAGAAACCAGGATTGACAGTGCTTTGGCAGGTATTTTAAATTCCCTTACCCCCTTATTTACCGTCCTGGTTGGTGTTGTATTCTACAAAACCCAAACCACCACAATTAAATTTTTAGGTATCCTAATTGGATTTGTTGGATTGACTTTTTTACTATTATCAGGAAAGGAAATGCACTTTGAAAATCTTTCTTATGCGAGCCTTGTCCTTTTAGCTACTATGATGTATGGCGTAAATGTGCATACCGTTGGGAGAAATTTAAAAGAGATTGGCTCCATTCAAATAGCTTCAGTTGCGTTTTCATTCTTAATTCTTCCAAGCGCTGCTATCTTATTTTTCACAGGTTTTTTTGACTATAATTTTAAGGATCCAATCGTCCTTCATAGTGTTTTGATGAGTGCTATTTTAGGCATGGTGGGCACTTCAATGGCGTCTATCTTATTTTATTATTTAGTAAAAAAAGCAGGTATCCTTTTTGGCTCAATGGTCACTTATGGTATTCCAATCGTGGCTGTGGTATGGGGTTTGATCTATGGAGAATCTTTGGAGCCAATGCAAGTGGTTTGTCTAGGTGTGATTTTATTGGGCGTGTATATTGTGAATAGAGGGAACTTAAATTTCCTTCCATTTATAAAACAAAAAAGCCCCCAATCATAAATTGAGGGCTTAATAAGCCACAAAAGGATGGACCGATTATACGGTCATGATTTCTTTTTCTTTTGCTTCTAAATGTTTTTCAACAAGCGCGATATGCTTATCGGTTAATCCTTGAATGGTGTCTTCTGCTCCCTTGCAGATATCTTCACTCATCCCGTCTTTTTGCAATTTCTTTACTTGTTCAATATGGTCTCTTCTGATATTACGAATTGCTACTTTGCTTTGCTCTCCTTCTCCGCCCGCCTTCTTTACCATTTCCTTTCTGCGCTCTTCTGTTAAAGGCGGCATGAATAATCGAATATTTACACCGTCATTTTGTGGGGTGATGCCAATATTGGCGCCCATGATTGCTCTTTCAATTAAAGGCAACATGTTTTTTTCCCAAGGCTGAATGCTAATTGTTCTTGCATCCAATACCTGTACGTTGGCAATCTGACTGATTGGTGTTGGGGTTCCATAATAATCCACGTTGACCCCATCTAAAATAGAAGGTGTCGCTTTACCAGCGCGAATTTTAGATAATTCTATTTCTAAGTGATTGATGGCTTTTTTCATACCATTTTCTGCCTCTGTACTTATTTTCTTTAATTCGTCTGACATAACTCAATGTTTTACTAGGGCAAAGCTAATAAATCCTTGCTATTCTTCCCTGACCTTTTTTTATGGCAGTAATTTTTCTATCTTTGCCATAACGTTAAAATAAGAATATGTCAACAGCGGAATTAAAAAGAATAGCTTCTCAAGTAAGAAGAGATATCGTTAGAATGGTGCATGCACAACAAAGTGGTCACCCAGGTGGATCTCTGGGTTGTACTGATTTTTTAACGGCATTGTATTTCAAAGTACTAAAACATGATCCTGCTTTTAATATGGATGGAAAGGGCGAAGATCTTTTCTTTTTATCCAATGGGCATATTTCTCCAGTATTCTATTCTGTGTTAGCTAGATCCGGTTATTTTGATGTGAAAGAATTAGCCACATTTAGAATGATCAATTCTCGTTTACAAGGTCACCCTACTACGCATGAACATTTACCTGGCATTCGTATTGCAAGTGGTTCTTTGGGTCAAGGCATGAGTGTGGCGATTGGTGCTGCTTTATCAAAAAAATACAATAGCGACGATCGTATCGTCTATTCTTTACATGGTGATGGTGAATTACAAGAAGGTCAAAATTGGGAAGCGATTATGTTTGCTGCACACAATAAAGTAGACAATTATATTGCAACGATTGATGTGAACGGACAACAAATTGACGGACCATTGAGTAAGGTCTTGAATTTAGATAACTTAGAAGATAAATTCAAAGCATTTCATTGGACTGTGCTACATATGGATGGTCACAATATGGATGAAATAGTAGCCACTTTGGAACATGCTAAAACATTGACTGGACAAGGCAAGCCAATAGTAATATTAATGAAAACAAAAATGGGCAAGGGTGTTGACTTTATGGAAACAGGCCACGAGTGGCATGGTATTGCACCAAACGATGCACAATTGGAAAATGCATTAGGACAATTAGAAATGACTTTAGGAGATTTTTAAATTTAAAGTTGACTTATAAAAAAAATGGGAAGCGTGCTTCCCATTTTTTTTGCAATCTTAAATATGAATCATAAGAAGGCTATCCAATTTTTTCGAAGATGCGTCCAGC
>JBMOFB010000100.1:0-4212 GCA_049314475.1 Sediminibacterium sp. | reverse complement strand
GCATCTTTACCGTCAACTTTTTCTGCACCTACAATTTTTAAACCATAGCCTTTTGCAAGGAATAACTGTTCTGGAGCAAGGAAAGCAGATTCGTCAAGACCTTCTTTTAAATCATCTGTAATAGGCGCTTCCTGGCCTTGTTGCGAAACAGAGTATTTACCATCTACGACTGCCTGTCTCATCATTGCCATGCCACCCATGGACATAGTAGTTACTGAATTACCTGGCATTACAATGGTTTGTTTCATTTCTAAAGACTGCCCCATTAAATTAGCTGTTCCTTTCAATTGAACATCTTTCACATTGTCTAATGCTTCCTTTGTACCTATCGCTGCAATGGCTTTTTCCATCAACGCAGCTGGTGTTAAACTCGCATCTGCTTTTACTTCTGTAGGAGCAGCAACTTCATTACCCTCAATATCAAAATACTTTAATGGACCATATTTCTCTAAGCCTTTAGTGATTTGTTTTGCATTTCCTACAATCACAATATGCATTTGATTTGTATTCAAAAATAATTGAGCTGCATTTTGCACTTTTGCTGCATCCACTGCTGCTAAATTGGTTAAGTATTTTTGATAATAATCTGCAGGCAAATTGTTACGAGCTATATTCAATGCAAAGTTGGCAATGGTTGCAGGATTTTCAAGTGATCTTGCAAATCCACCAGATAAATAATTCTTCATTCTACTTAATTCTGTCTCTCCTACTTGCTCATTTCTAATGGTATTGATTTCACGTAATAATTCTTGAACAGAACTGTCTGTTTTTTCATTTCTAACAGATGATTCTGCTTGGAAAATACCAATTTGACTGCTTGGACTTAAAGAAGAGTAAGCGCCATAAGTAAATGCGTACTTTTCTCTTAGGTTGGCAAACAAACGGCCTGAGAACCCACCACCTAAAATATTATTCATGACTGAGCCTGCAATCACATTCGAAGAGCCAGGCAACAAGTCTACTGCGCCAGCAATAGCAACTACACTTTGTACACTTGCTGGTCTGTCTACAATGGCCACATAAGTTTGTTTAGGCTGAACAGGCTTGGCAAAATTTTGTTTTGTAAACACGCCTTTTTTCCAATTGCCAAAACTTTTTTCAGCTAAGATTTTTGCAGTAGCAGGTTCGATGTCTCCCACAAAAACCAAATAAGCTGCATTCGGTATCCAATAAGAATTTAAAAATGATTTAACATCAGCGATAGATACTTGATTCACTGTCTTAGTCGTCATCATTTCGCCATAAGGATGGGTTGCGCCATAAACCAATTTTTTAACCACATTGCCAGAAATCGCATCCGCATCGTCTTTATTTGATTCGATGCCTGATAAGGTTTGCTTGCGAATTTTCTCCAACTCCTCTGTAGATAAAGCTGGCTGTAAAACCACTTCTGATAACAACCCTAATAAACTTGGGAAATTGTCTTTTAATGAACTAACCGATGCCGATTGACTTGAAGTAGACATGCTTCCTCCCAAAAATTCAATGGCTTCGTCTAATTGTGCTTTTGTTTTTGTGGTAGTGCCTCTTTTTAACAACTGACCAGCCATTTGAGCCACACCCGCTTTATCTCCTTCTGCAAAACCATCATAGTCTAATGCCAATGTAGCACTCACTTGTGGTAGTTTAGTGTTTTTAACGACAAAAACTTGTAACCCATTTGCTAAAGTAAATTTAACTGGATCACCAATTTGTATAAGTGGCGCTTTGCCTGGCATAGGCGCTTTTGAACGATCTATATTCTGTGCCATTGAAACCAATGGAACTAAAAATAGAAATAAGTATAATTGTTTTTTCATAAAATTATTTTAAGGTAAACTTTTTAGAATGACTTGATTATTTAGTGGTAGGTTTTTCTTTAGGTAAATAATACAATACAATTCGATTGTCTTTATTTAAATACTTCTTAGCCACATTTAATACATCTTGTCTTGTTACTTTATTGTATTTCTCTAATTCTGTATTGATTAAATTGGCATCTCCAAAATAGACTTCATTATTGGCTAAACTTTCTGCAATACCAGCCATGGTTGCGTTACCAGTTACAAGCGATGTGGTGATTTGGTTTTTTACCTTTTGGAATTCACGCTCTCCTACTAATTCAGTCTTTAATTCACTCACTACACTATCCATGCTTTTTTCTAAGTCCTCAATCTTCACACCCATGTTCGCAATGGATAAAGCAATGAATAAGCCTTCGTCCTCATTAAAGAATGGTACAGATTGTGCAGCCACTGCTTGTTGTTTTTTATCCACTAAAGTTTTATTCATTCTAGAAGACTCTCCTCCAGATAAAAGGGTAGACAATACATTGAATGCATAATACTCATCCCCACCTTGCTTTGGTGCACGGTAGGCTTGGAATACGCCAGGTAATTGAATGTTATCGTAAATCACATCTCTTACCTCACCGCCTAATGCTGGTTCTTTAATGGTTGGTCTTGGGATTGGTTTGGTACCCATTTTAATTGGACCAAAATAAGCTTCAATCTTAGCTTTCAATTCGGCTTTATTAAAATCACCCGCTATAGACAATACACAATTATTAGGTACATAGAATGTCTTGTAAAAATTGATGAACTCGTCTAATTTAGCTGCATTTAAATGCTCCATGCTTCCGATTGGTGACCATTGATAAGGATGCACTTTATAAGCACGCTTTAATACTTCGTTTAAAAAAGAACCATAAGGTCGGTTGTCAACACGTTGACGTTTTTCTTCTTTTACGACTTCTCTTTGTGTATTCACACCAATTTGTTCAATTTTAGCGTGCATCATTCGCTCACTTTCTAACCATAAGCCTAATTCAACTTGATTAGAAGGTAGTAATTCATAATAAAAAGTGCGGTCTTGAGAAGTGTTTGCATTCAAAGCACCACCTGCATTGGTGATGTATTTGTCAAACTCTCCTCTTTTAATATTTTCTGAACCTTCAAATAATAAATGTTCAAAAAAATGGGCAAAGCCTGTTCTTGCTGTGTCTTCGTTTTTAGAACCTACATGGTATAAAGTCGTTACTGCCACCACTGGGGCTGAATGATCTTCATGTAAAATTACTTTTAAGCCATTTGGCAAAGTGTATTTCTCAAATTGTATGGTTTGACCAATCACCTGAGTGAAGTGCAGAGTCAACATACAAATAAAAAATAGGACGATTTTTTTTTGCATAAAATTGATTTTGAAATGTATATTTTGATAAAAATAAAGCTAATTATAATAGGTATGATTAAATAACTTTAATAGTTTATTATAAAATTGTTAATATCCTTAGGAATAAAATTAGTTTAAAAAATACCTATAATTAGCACCAAAATTATATTCAAACTTAGGATACCTTTTGATCCCAATTGATTTCAGCATCTTTTTTAAACCAAGTCATTTGCCTTTTAGCATAATGTCTAGTATTTTGCTGAATGGCTTCTATGACTGCCGCTTTGGATTGTTGCCCTTCAAAATAAGGCAACCACTCTTGATAGCCCACCGTTTGCAAGGCATTTAAATGGAATTGAGGGCGTAAGGCGTTCACTTCCTCCTCTAATCCCATGTTGACCATCTGCACAACTCTTTGATTGATTCTGTCATACAATTGGGCCCTAGGCAGCTCCAATCCAATTTTTTGAATGTTAAATGGACGAGACTTTTTGGACTGTTGTTGAAAATTAAGGATGGATTGACCTGTTCCAGTCACCACTTCCAATGCCCTAGATAATCTTTGTGTATTTTGCTGCTCCCCTTGGTCTGCACTTGCCCAATAGGCAGGATCCTTTGATTGCACTTGCGTTTGAAGCCAATCCATCCCTTTCAATGATACATCCTCCTGAATTTGACTACGTATGGCTGGATCAATTGCTGGGATTTGATCCATTCCTTCTACAAATGCTTTAATGTATAATCCAGTCCCACCTACTAGGACCACCGTTCCAAATTTTGCCAATAACTCGGTTGTTTTAGCTAATGCATATGCTTCAAATGTGCCTGCATTCACCGTATCATGAATAGAGTGACTTGCAATAAAATGGTGTTTGACTTGAGCTAGTTCTTCATTGCTCGGACGAGCCACCCCAATATTTAATTCTTGATAACATTGCCTAGCATCCGCCGAAATAATTTCTGTTTGTAATTTTTGTGCTAACTCAATGGCATACTTTGTTTTACCAACAGCTGTAGGACCGACAACGATATATACGGTGGGCGTCAAAATAAATATATTAT
>JBMOFB010000099.1:0-4251 GCA_049314475.1 Sediminibacterium sp. | reverse complement strand
GGCATCAAAATTAACCCGGCTGGCACTTGTATCAAGCCACCACCGCCTACCACAGCATCTACATAGCCTGCTAAAAAGGCAATCAAACATAGTAAAATGATGGTGCTAAGTTCCATGCTTTATTTTTGATGGCCAGGTGTTGATCACGATACCAGAAACAATAATCACACCACTAATAATTTGAAAAATATTAAATTGTTCGTTCAAAATAAATAGTGCTTCAATGGAACTAAGAAATGGAATTAAAGTACCAAATAGGGCAGTCTTTGCCGACCCCATTCTGTGAATAGCATTATTCCATAATAAATAGGCAATGGTGGAGTTGCCAATTCCCAAATATAAAATAATGAATAAAAGCTGTTTGTTAAAATGAACAGGTTGGATGTAATTCATTTCATAAATTGCAAATGGACATAATAAAATAGTGCCTAACGCAAAAAGTACAAGCAAAAAACTATTGTTTGAAATACCAATTGGTTTTTTGCGAACAAAAACATTATAACTACCAAAACATATACCAGCACCAATCATCCATAAATCACCTGTTGCAATTTTAAAGTGCAGCAAAGTATTCAGGTCACCTTTACTTAATAAAACTAAAATACCTATAATACCTAAGACAATCCCAGTGATACTTTTCCAATTTAATTTTTCTTGCACTATCCATGCTGCAAGTAAAGTAGCAACAATTGGATGAATTGTTGATCCAAACAATGCCATATTGATGGCTGTGGTATAATGTCCTGCTTGGTAAATCATGGTGTTGTATACCGCAATACCCACAAGCGCCATCCAGAAAAAATAACTAAAATTGGCCTTGAATAATTGTTTTTCTTTCTTAAAATTATGAATTGCAAATGGGAACATCGATATGGTTGCAATAGACCATCTAAAAAAAGCAAGACTAATTGGGCCAGCCAAATGAATTGCATACCTAGAAATGATAAAATTTCCAGACCAGATGATACATGCAGTAATGGCAAGTATAGTTCCTATTTGAACTTCTTTATTGTAATGTCTTTTCAAAATTTTGTTACATTAATGATGTGCAAAATCATTTGTGAAATCTCCTTTAATTCTTTCGATTGGTGGATTAAAATAACCAAATTTTAAATCAGGAAATTCTTCTCTAATTAATTCCATCATTTGTTTCACACCCATGATTTCTCCTGGCTCTGTCACGCCAATTTTTCCTAAATACCAATCAGGGTCAATATTGAAATTACGCCACTGAATCATTTTCAATCCAGTGTCTTTAATTAACTGTCTAAGGGCTTCATATTCTGCCACTGTATCTGTCATACCTGGGAAAACAAAATAATTGATGCTGGTCCATTTTCCTGCAGCGGTCATCACTTTTATACTTTCAACAATGTCTTGGAAAGTGTAATTATTTGGTCGGTAGTAGGCATTGTAAATTTCGGGTCTGGCAGAATTCGTACTCACTCTTAAACTATCCAAACCAACAGCAGCTAGTTCGGCAACTGCTTTAGGATTAGAGCCATTTGAATTGATATTGATACTGCCCTTGTCTGTATGTTTTCTGATTTCAATAATGGCTTCTTTGATGGTCTCCCACATTAACAAAGGTTCGCCCTCGCAACCTTGTCCAAAACTTACAATAGGAAAAGGGGCAGACATTAAATGTGGCACTGTGTATTCTACCACTTCGGCCGCAGTAGGCTTAAAGGATAAACGTTCTTGGTTAGACACAATTTCTTCCTCAATTGGCTGGAACGAAATACATCCTATGCAATTGGCATTACAAGCAGGTGAAATAGGGATGGGACATTCCCATCTACCCATCGCAAAATTTCTTGCAGCAGGACAATGATAGGTCATACAACAGTTTTGCATCAGGTGTTGTACTAATCTATTCTCACCATAAGTTTTTAATAAATGTGCTGTGCCATACTCAATTGTTTCTTGATCATAGCCTTCACAATCCTGGCGAATATCTTGTTCGATTCTAACAGCAGGCACATAATTTACACCATCTAACCAACCCACAGCGGTATAACAAAATAAGGGTAATAAAGGGGCTTCAGGTAAGGACTCATACGCTGCGATATACAATCCAGTATGCGCTGGAGGGATGAATGCAGCAACGGCCCATCCTTTTTCACATAAACGCATTTCACCACTATCTACATCAATGCCAATGCCTCTACGGCCAGGTAATTCATACAAGCTTCCACCTTCTGGCAAGGGGATCCAGTCTTCCTCTGGAATTGGATAGGCGTCCCATCCAGCTCTTCCAACTACAAATAAGGTCTCATCTTCAAAGATGTTGCCTTCTCCGTCTGAATACAATAAATAAGGTGAATCTGATAATGCCATAATTAGTTGTTTTTTGCTAGATGCTCAGCGCAAAAAGCATTGAATTCGTTTTCGATAGCTTTGGTGACTGGTTCATTGATCTGTTTTTGGATCAATTTATTATTCTTGAAATCGATTGTAATATAATCGTCTTTAATCAGCATATTGTTGATTTCTGCCCAAGGGTATAATTTTTTTGGAAAAGTATTCACCAAAACACCAGCAGGGTCCACTGCTAATTCGTATGGGAATTTCACTTGACGCTCAAATAAGGCAGCAATTAAGTATACGCCGGCTATCAACAAAGCATTGGGTAGCAAAAACCAGCCCCAAGAAGCAAATACCAAACCTAATCGGTAATAGGGTGCACCTCCTTTAATCTTTTGGTAAACACAAAAAATCCACCAACTAGCCACCGAAGTCATAATGGCAATCAATAGGGCAGGACTAGGATATAAACCTGCATACAGCGAATAGGAAAGCGCCATAAGGGTAATAAAAAGCATCAATTGGCTGATTCGGTCTACGTTTTTAAAATCGGGACTTTTGCAAACAATGATATAGTCAAAAAGGCGCATAAGGTTAGTTTATGAGATGCGTAAAATTTGGTGCAATTTAAGGCCATTTGGTTAACTTTGCGGTATGAAGAAAACACATCTTATATTATTGGTCATGATTGCGGCCGCTATTGTAGTGTTAATAAGCTATACAGGTGATTTAAGTAGCTATGAAACAGTCGCTTCTGCAAAGCAAAAAGAAGGCAAATATGTGAATTTGATCGTAAAAATGGATAAATCTGTGCCCGTTCAATACGATCCAGTAAAAGATCCGAATTTATTAAAGTTTAATGTAGAGGATAGCTTAGGGGGCAAAATTGCAGTGGTTTATCGCAATACCATGCCCACCGATATGGAAAAGTCAGAACGTTTGGTATTGAAAGGACGTGTTCAAGGAGATGCATTTGAATGTAGCTCAATTGTCATGAAATGTCCGTCCAAATACAAGGACAATCCAAATGCAATGAAGGAACAACCGGTAACCATTACCAACTAATCAACATCACAACATGCAGCCAAATGAGTTTATTGGGGAACATTTGTTACCTGGACAAATAGGTTATTTTTTATCCATCTTATCTTTTGTAGCTTCTTTAATAGCTACATTTTCATTCGCTAAAGCATTTTATGCAAAAGAAATGGTGGTGGAAGCGAGTTGGAAAAAATTAGCTAGAACTGCTTTTGTAATTGAAGCCTTGACAGTGATTGGAAGTTTTGTGGTATTGTTTTATGTGATTTACAATCATTTGTTTGAATATAAATATGCCTACACCCACAGCGATAAAAATTTACCATTTGAATATTTATTGAGTTGTTTTTGGGAAGGGCAGGAAGGAAGTTTTTTACTCTGGAGTTTTTGGCATGCCGTGTTGGGTTTGATTTTAATTAAGAAAGCAAAAGCACATGAAGCTGGCGTAATGATGGTGATTAGTTTTGCGCAGTTGATGCTTGCATCTATGGTGATTGGCTTGTATGTGTTTGATGTGAAAATTGGTTCAAGTCCATTTATATTATTGAGACACGAAATGAATTGGCCTATTTTATCCAGACCAGATTATGTGCAATTATTAAAAGATGGTACAGGCTTAAATACTTTATTGCAGAATTACTGGATGGTGATTCATCCACCTATTTTATTTTTAGGATTTGCGAGTACGATTGTACCATTTGCTTATGCTGTTGCTGGTTTATTAAAGAAAGAACACAATTGGGTTAAATCTGCATTGCCTTGGGCTAATTTTTCTGCTGGAATATTGGGCTTAGGCATAATGATGGGTGCTGCATGGGCTTATGAGAGTTTGACCTTTGGTGGCTATTGGGCATGGGATCCAGTGGAGAACGCATCATTGGTACCGTGGTTGACTTTGGTTGCAGG
>JBMOFB010000098.1:0-4318 GCA_049314475.1 Sediminibacterium sp. | reverse complement strand
TTGCGCATTTTAACTGAATACTTAGAAATAGATGCTAATAAACTAGTAATTGATTTTGTTTTTATATCCACATTTTCTGCAACAAGTGCATCATTTAAATTCTTAGCATACCCTGCTGCATGCTTTGTATGATGAATCTCCATGGTCATTGCATCTATGAAAGGTTCTAGGGCATTGTATGCATAAGGCAAGGGCTGTTGCATATAATTCACCTCCTGACTCAATTGTAATCCACCTAATGTATGTATCAGTGGCATACTCGCTAATGCAATACCCGCTTTGCCAGTTTGTTTGATAAACTGACGTCTGCTGTTGAATGAACTTGACATAGAATTATTTTTTAAAGTACTTCTGTAAAGTTACTTTAATTGGCTGTAAAAAGCGGTAGTAAAATTCCTGGTTAAACAACTGTGAATCACGCATGGCCTTGTAGGTTAAGAATAGGCCTACAGGTATTAAAAAGAGACTAGACAACCACATGCCAGCATACACCGACCATTGCTGAGACTTGGCTAGTTTCTCTCCAAAATTATTGAGTAAGAAAAAGACTACAAAAAAGGCAATCGCTGAAACCATTGGTGCACCTAGTCCTCCTTTTCTGATAATCGCACCCAACGGTGCCCCAATTAAAAACAACACGATACAAGCAAATGAAAGCGTGAATTTACGATGCCATTCAATAGCATGCATTGTTTCTGCATACTGTTGCTCTTTATAAATTGTCACTAAACTTGCTAAATTATTTTGCAAAGAGGAGAATTGATAACCAACCGACTCGACAACGCTTAATCGGTCTGCATTTGGAATGATTGAATCAAAACTATTTTCTTTAGTAGATTTTAATGCTTTAAATAATCTGGCACTATCCTTATAAAATTTGAATTTTAAATAAGGAGCAATTTCTGTTCGTGCTTTTTTGATGTAAAAACTATCCATCGTTTGAATCGAATCGATTGCTTTCCCCAATTGACGTACACTCAACATTTTTGGATCATAAATCACATCCACAGTCTTATTCATCTGAAAACTTTTCAGGTCAAAAACTTTTTTATATTCTTTAAAATTGAGTCTTGTAAATTCGGTGTTGGTGGTGGCTCTGTAGCCTTTTTCTTGGTAACGCCACCCGTTGTATAAAATAAATTCTAAAAACTTTTTATCAGGTGTAACTCGCATCACGCCTGACTTTGCCATAATCATATTGTCCTGTAGACCATATCTTTTCTCAAAAATAACAATATCTTTTATCACACTATCATTGGCCTCTTTCTTGCCCAATTTAATCACATAGCCGTCAATCTTATCGTAAAAAACACCTTCCTTTAAATCAATGGCTGGTTTTGAAATGATGATTTCATATTTCAAAGTGGTGAGCCGCATCTGAGAGACTGGAATAATATTATTGGCTAATAAAAAAGCAATACCGGCAAGGAATATTGCAAAAATAAACAGTGGTCGCATAAAACGAATCAAGGGAATGCCTGCGGATTTAATGGCGATGAGTTCAAAACTCTCACCCAAATTTCCAAATGTCATGATAGAGGAGAATAGCAATGCCAATGGGATGGCAGTGGTCAACATGCTGATAGATACGAGTCCAACTAATTTTAAAATAATGAAAGTATCCAATCCCTTGCCAACTAAGTCGTCGATGTATAGCCAAAAGAATTGCATGGTCAGCACGAATATAGAAATAGTCAATGCCGCCAAAAAGGGACCTATAAATGCCCTGAGAATTAGTATGTCTAATTTTTTGAACAAAATTGTAGTACTAGCTACCTATTCTATAAAATAGCTCTTTGATTTGATAACCCCAAAGTTGACTCTGGTCTTTGATTTCATTCTTCTCAGCAAAATCTTTGATGATTAATACCGTTTGATTTGAAATTTCTGTTTTTTCAATACTGAATTCAAAATATTCATTCTTTTCGCTGTGTAACCACCTAAATCGAATGAATTTATTTTCTTCTTGGTCTAAAATTTCTGCCTTGTCTGGGGTGCCGCCATTCCATGAAAAACTGAACACATTCTCCCATTCGTCTACTCTATCCGCAAACCATTCTTGTAAACCAGATGCCGTGGAGAGGAATTCGAATAAGATTGCAGGAGAACATCTAACCGGAAACTCAAGTGTAAATAGTATTTTTTTACTCATAATATCAATTTGTCCTATTTAGGACTCATTTGATGCAATAATATTAAATAAAAGCATGCTTCCAAGTATTTTTAATACTTTATTAGTTAACAATCTGCAAAGACTTTGAAAAACATAATAGAATTGATTCTAATTATATTGATAATCAATAGTTTATATCGACTTATAAATTTACCATATTTGTTTAAATGGAGTAAAATTTAACTCAAAAACACCTGATTTTCAGTGCCTCTGTTAACTTATCTTTGCAAACTATAAAGACAGTCCCATGTTCAATGCACTCAGTGAAAAATTAGAATCAGCGTTTAAACATCTAAAAGGTCAATCCCGCATCAACGAATTGAATGTGGCCAATACCCTTAAGGATATTAGAAAAGCGCTGTTGGATGCCGACGTCAACTTTAAGATTGCCAAGGAATTTACCGATAAGATCAA
The DNA here is from genome assembly GCA_049314475.1 of Sediminibacterium sp. GTDB lineage: Bacteria > Bacteroidota > Bacteroidia > Chitinophagales > Chitinophagaceae > Sediminibacterium. Next base: position 1,731 of record JBMOFB010000098.1, on the reverse strand, counting down.
AGAAAAAGCGGTTGGTGAAAAAGTGATCAATGCCATTAGTCCTGGTCAGTTGATGGTTAAAATAGTGCAGGATGAATTAACTGCTTTAATGGGTTCGGAAGCAAGTTTATTGGATACGTCAAAAAATCCAACGATCATTTTAGTAGCGGGTTTGCAGGGTAGTGGTAAAACAACTTTTTCTGGAAAGCTAGCTACTTATTTAAAAGCACAAAAAAAATCTCCTTTATTGGTTGCTGCCGATATTTATCGTCCTGCAGCCATGGATCAGTTGACAGTGTTAGCAGAACAAATTGGGGTGGATATTTTTGTAGAGCGCGAAAATAAAGATGCGGTTTCAATTGCACAAAATGCAATAGCATACGCAAAACAAAATAATAAAAATGTGATCATTATTGATACGGCAGGTCGACTTGCTGTAGATGAAATGATGATGAACGAAGTAGCAAATATTAAATCTACCATTCAGCCGCAAGAAATTTTATTTGTCGTAGACTCAATGACAGGGCAGGATGCAGTCAATACAGCAAAGACTTTCAACGACCGATTAGATTTTACCGGAGTTGTTTTAACAAAGCTAGATGGTGATACAAGAGGTGGAGCAGCTTTAACCATCAAGTATACCGTGAACAAGCCAATTAAGTTCATGAGTAGTGGTGAGAAGATGGATACTTTAGATATTTTTTATCCAGAGAGGATGGCGCAAAGGATTTTAGGGATGGGGGATATCACCTCTTTGGTTGAAAAAGCACAAGCACAATTCGATGAAGTTGAGGCAAAGAAATTAGAGAAGAAAATTCGAAAAAATCAATTTGATTTTGAAGATTTTTTAACCCAAATACAGCAGATCAAAAAAATGGGTAACCTGAAGGATTTAATGGGCATGATACCAGGTGTTGGAAAAAGTATAAAAGATATCGATATCAAGGAAGACGCATTTAAAGGAGTGGAGGCCATTATTCAATCGATGACTTTAATTGAGCGCAGAAATCCAGACACTTTAACACCAAGTAGAAAAGCAAGAATTGCAAAAGGTGCCGGAAAAGACCTTGCTGAAATCAATGCCTTTATCAAGCAGTTTGACCAAATGAAACAAATGATGAAGACGATGAGCGGCCCTGCTGGTGCTGCCATGGCAAGTAAAATGCCAAGATTGAGAAGATAATTGGAGCTAAATGAGGCTTAAGTACTTATTTTCCGGCTTTTTTATCCAATTTTGCTTTCTTGTTCCATTTAATTGGGCGATTTCAGTAATTTATTTTATCTTTGCCCCCCTTAACCCTATTTGTTAACGCCTATAAATTTCTATTTAAAATGGCAGTAAAAATGAGACTACAGCGTCATGGTAGTAAAAAAAGGCCTTTCTACTTTATAGTAGTGGCTGACGGACGCGCACCAAGAGATGGTAAATTCATCGAGAAAATTGGTACTTACAATCCTTTAACAGTTCCAGCGACAATCAATTTAGATCGTCAAAAGTCTTTAGAGTGGTTAAACAAAGGTGCTCAACCTACTGACACCGTTCGCAGAATCTTATCTTTCAAAGGCGTACTTTATTTAAAACACTTATTACGTGGTGTTAAATTAGGTCTGTTTGATGATGCAACTGCAATGACTAAGTTTGAATCTTGGTATGCTGAGCATGAAACATCAATCGCTTCTAAGAATGATGCACACAAGAAAGCACAAGCTGCTAAAAAAGAGTATGTACCTGTAGTTAAGAAAGTAGCTGAA